>QIDJ01000287.1 GCA_003228395.1 Flammeovirgaceae bacterium | reverse complement strand
GATACACCACGGTGGCAGGCATACCTGTAAGCGAACTAATAGACAGCGAGCAACTTAACGCCATTATAGAGCGGACTAAGTTAGGAGGAGGTGAACTTGTAAAGCTGATGGGAACATCGGCATGGTATGCCCCGGGGGCTGCCGCTGCGCAAATGGTGGAAGCAATTGTCAGGGACCAGAAAAGAGTATTCCCGGTATGTATGAAACTGGAAGGAGAATACGGAATAGACGATTGCTACCTGGGTGTGCCGGTGATTTTAGGGAAAAACGGCATCGAAAAGGTGATTGAGCTTGACCTGAATGAGGATGAAAAGGCGCTGCTTAATACGTCAAGAGCACACGTGAAAGAAGTAATGGAAGTCCTCGACCGGATCAATGGTTAAACTTTCCGGAGAACTTTTGTCATGGCATGACTTCCTGATCAATAATATCAATCTAACTGATATAGCTTAAACTTGTTGAAGGCACGAATAAGTCTTCGATTAGTGATCTCTTTATAATTTTCCTACGTGGGATCCAGTTCATGTTTAACCAGATCCGGATTATTCAATACTGTTTTAAGCTTATCCGTATCAAATGAAATACGCTCGTTTCTACGCCCTGCCTTGGTGTTATACTGCTTGCAAACGCATTTCCTTCGTTGCGGGTATAGTTAAGAGGTAAATTCGGCAAGTAAAATCATTTGTTATCTTTGCCATTTCGAAAAAATATGAAGGGAAATTCAGACTTTTTCAAGGAAGCATATGAGGTGGTGCGGCTTATTCCTTCAGGAAGAGTGACCTCTTATGGCGCCATTGCACAATACCTCGGTATAACAGGCGGCGCACGCATGGTAGGCTGGGCAATGAACCAGGCGTACGGTAAAGACGTACCCGCCCATCGTGTCGTAAACCGAAACGGCTTACTTACCGGACGGCATCATTTTGGCCATCCTTCAACCATGCAGCAATTGCTTGAAGCCGAAGGAATTGAAGTTGAAAATAATGCGGTTAAAAATTTCGTGGCATTGTTTTGGGATCCGGTGAAGGAACTCGGGTTATAGGCACGTTTATTCACTTCTCCTGCTAATCAGCATCAGCCCGATGAAAGTAAACAACCCATTGAAAATAAGAATTTCAAACCCGATCTGATATCCCCAAAACCAATCCGGAGCATTCGCCTTTAAGACATACGAAAGTACCGGTGAGATCACACTTATTAGCGGAACCAGCTTATCACTTACCTTTCGTTTCGTAAAAAGGCCATATGCAAACAACCCGAGCAGCGGACCATACGTATATCCCGCAACTGTAAACAATGAGCTTATTACGCTTTCATCGTTAATCACGTAAAAGACCATAATCACAATAAACAACAGGACTGAAAATGCCATATGTATTTGCGTCCTTGTTCGGTTTTCGCCTTTCACTCCCGGTACAAATCCAAGAAAGTCAACACAGAACGAGGTAGTGAGCGAGGTTAGCGCCGAGTCGGCGCTTGAATACGCTGCAGCAGTGATTCCGAGCAGAAATATAATTCCTGCAACTGGAGGAAAATAATTCAAGGCAAGAAAGGGGAATAAGTCATCCGGCTTGTCAGGAATACCAATACCATTAGCAGCGGCAAATATATACAACAAGACGCCTAATGATAAAAACAACAGATTCGCAAATATCAGGCTGATACTGAACCAAAACATATTTTTCTGTGCCTCGCCGATATTTTTACATGTAAGATTCTTTTGCATCATATCCTGGTCAAGACCGGTCATAACAATGGCAATAAACGCCCCTGCAAGAAACTGTTTGAAAAAGTTCCGGCTGTCTTTCCAGTCCCAGAAAAACATTTTTGAGTACTCGCTCGCTTTAATTTGACTCGTAATCTCCGATAGTGACCAGTCAAATCCGGAGGCGACATAATACACAATGACCACCACTGACGCCAACATAAAGAAGGTCTGAAGGGTGTCGGTCCAGACAATGGTTTTGATGCCCCCCCGAAATGTATAAATCCATATCAGTGCGATGGTGATAAGCACACTTACCCAGAAAGGCACTCCCCAGGTATTGAAAACAGCCAGTTGCAATACTCCCGCCACAAGAAAAAGCCGGAACGAGGCTCCGATCACCCGCGATAATAAAAAATAAAATGATCCGGTTTTATACGACCAGAACCCAAACCGCTTCTCAAGGTAAGTGTAGATCGAAATTAAATTCAGCTTATAGTACAACGGCATGAGCACCGTGGCAATTACGAGGTAGCCAACCAGATAACCCAGTACCATTTGCATATAGGAAAACTGGCTGGCTGCCACCCATCCGGGCACCGATATAAACGTAACGCCTGATAATGAGGCTCCAATCATTCCGAACGCCACCACATACCACGGCGACTGCCGGTTACCGGTAAAAAAAGCTGCCGAATCACTTTTCCCCGCCGTTTTGAACGATATCAGGATCAGCACCAGAAAATAGGTCAGGATAACAGATACAACGAGAGCAGGACTCATAGACCAGGCGAATTTTTGACCCGATAATAGTGCAATTTTTTGTATTTTTGTCCTCTAAAATAAAATATATATGTCTTATAACGAATATGATATGGTGAAGCCTGGCCTGGAAGAAGCAGATCCGGTTGAAGTGGCGGAGATAACGGATATTACCAACATCAAAGACCTGGTAGTCTATAATGATGATTTCAACACGTTCGACCATGTTATCAAAACGTTAATACAGGTTTGCAGGCATACTACGCAACAAGCCGAACAATGCACATGGATTATACATCATAAAGGTAAATGCGCGGTGAAAAAAGGCCTTTTTGAAGAGTTAAAACATATGCAAGAGGCTATTTGTGATGCCGGTATCGACGCCCGCATCCAATAAATCTACCTTGATGCTGTTTTTTGGCATTACCACGAATTTAATCAGGAATGGAATTAATATCGAGTGCTAAAATGCTAAAATTAAATTTTAATAGAGAAGAATTACCGGAAACAAAATATTTAAAATGAACAGTAAATATTATTTACGCATTTTGTCATTTAAGCATTTAAGCATTTATAAATTTCCATAACAATAACAGTAGAACCAAAAATGGAATATCCCTCCCAACTCATT
>QIDJ01000316.1 GCA_003228395.1 Flammeovirgaceae bacterium | reverse complement strand
TGAATATACGACCGGGCCACAGGAACTCAATTACGAGCAGCCACACATCCATAAGCAAATCGTAATGTGGGGATTCCAAAAAGGGGATAGTTTCGGTCCACATTTCCGATACCCAGTCCCAGCTTGTTGTTGCTGCAAAAAAGCTGGGGAGCGTCAAAAAAATCATTGTACCCATAAGGCGCAACGTCATAATCGGCCAGCGCCATGAAAGGGATCTTGCGTTCGTTCATCAGGTCAGCAAAATGAGAATGAGTAATTGATAAAAATTGGAACCCTTCAGGCCCCCAGCCGGTATCGGTAGTTAACGTTTTACGGACCTGGGAGACAGTCATTGCTTTAAATTTCTCTTCAGCGCGAATTTTGGCATAATAAAATCCTTTTGGACGGGCCGGAGCCTCAGGACGCAGGCGGATGTCCTTCGGTTTGTTAAAGTTGACATATTCACACTGCCAGGTTTTTCGACGCTGAATGGCATAATCCCAGGCGTGCTTTCCGGAAAGCACTGCATCGGAATTGCCCCGGCCATCCTCACCAAATCCATAAAAAAGGACGGATCCGATAAACCCCTGCATTCGATCATTATCCGTCAAAGGTGGCGGAAATGATTTTTCAAGCATCTCAAATTGATTATTATCAATGCCCCACCCCATTTTCTGATCGGCCCGACGCCAGGCCTTTATTTGGTCCGTATTTGGAAGGATGATGGCGCCTCGGCTTGGCGGGTTGCTTTTTAAAAATATGTTGTGAATGAAACGGAAAGGTGACATGTCAAATTACACCTTCTTCCTCTGTGCTTTATTAATATTTGAGACTCGATATTTGACTAACGGAAAAATTGTTTGATATCCGCATTTTTGCTGCGCTGGATTAGAAATCTCACCAGTTATTCCCATTGTCCGGTTCTTTTCTATTTTTCTTAAAAACCTCTTCCGGTGTCAGGGTCCAAAACGGAATGCCGTCTTTTGTGAAACGGACTTTGAGTTCAAAATAGTCTTCCTTTTTTATTTTGGAGGCTATAAAAACTTCTTTGTTGTTAATATTCGCTCGAACTCCCCTTATATTAACTCGATCCCCTTTCTTGATTCCGATTTCATCAGGCTTGGCGAACCAGGTGGGGCAGATTTGAACTTCAATGATTTGGCCATCATCTTTAACATCCATTGCAACGCCAGGTGCCATCCCCGGCATTGGAATAACCTCTTTGATTCGCAAAACTTTTGCCTTAAACTTTTCAAATTTAGCAACTTGGTAATTCTTGTGATAAAGATCATCAACTCCCCAACCGCGCATGTTTTGCTGCTCTCCGGCACGGACTCCGTTTAGGCTTATTATGACGGAAGTTAGAACAAACATGAGTCCAAAAATTCGAATTGGTTTATAAATCATAATAGACTCCTTTCGGAAGATTAAAAACCCGACGTTCAACATGCTCTTTTCTTTTGAGAGTCGTGAAAGTTACAGTTTTATCTTACTGTGTTCTTTGTCATTAGGCAAACCTTTCAACTCATAGCCCAAGAATTTAAGCAGCAACTGTATCGACAGCAGCAGGAGGTTTGAACCGTCTTAATCTCAAGGCATTGGAGACCACCGTAACAGAAGAAAGTGCCATAGCAGCCGCCGATTTTTCATCAAATTGCATGCCACAAACAGGATCGGTTTGCATAATGGTTACTCCTATTACGCTAATTTTTCCTTATAGGTATGAGCAATGCACATGCCAAAGATATTCACGATTGAAATATAATTCATAACAAAGTGAAATTATATGAAATATTAATCTAATTGCCTGGTCATTCAGCAGTGAAGATCTATCTCATTTTCCTGCAGCCTGCCTAACCGGCAAAAAAATTCGCAGTTTAGTAGAAACAAATTGAATTAAATGGATAAAAAATATACACTTGCTTAAATTAATAGAGGGGATTCGTTCTTTTTTCATTTGATTTCAAAATGTTGTAGCTAAGCGAATATAGCGGCATGCATTTTGCTGAAGTAGTTTCAAAGTTTATAAGGAGTTTATTTGAATATGAGCACCGGCCAGGGCAAAATTTTTTCCTCTGGAGACATCATCCAGGACAAATGGGTAATACTGGAATTCATCGGTAAAGGCGCCTTCGGTGAGGTTTATCGCGCCAATCAGTTGAACCTACAACGGGATGTGGCCATTAAAGTGGTATCACAGGACTGGCTTAAATCTACACTTGAGGATGATGAAGAAATTGATATCGCCTTGCAGCGATTTCGACGAGAGGCCCATGCCATGGCCCGCATCCGACATCCCAATGTCTTACAGGCATTCGATAACGGTTCGATGGAGATTAAAAAAAACGGAAATGGCTATCAAGTTGAATTTATCGTCATGGAGTATGTTCCGGGAGATACACTGCGCTTTACCATGTCGGAAGAAGGCTTTTATCCTGAACAGGATTTGCTCAAAGAATGGCTGGAGAATTACTATTTTCCGATGCTTAAAGGTGTCAAAGCCATCCATGCGCTTGATATGGTGCACCGTGACCTGAAACCTGAAAATGTCCTGATGGACGGTGCGGTTCCAAAAATTACCGACTTCGGTCTGGCGCGCTCAAGTCGTTTGAAGCCGGTAACTCAATCGATGGATGTCAAGGGTACCGCTCACTACATGTCGCCGGAGCATTTTTTCGATTTCCGAAAAGCCGATCACCGCGCCGATATCTATTCACTGGGAAAGATCCTGTATGAAGCCATTGACGGCAAGATAGATGAAAAAACCCTTCCATTCAAAACCGTATCACTGATAAATCCCGACACGCCTTTTTTCCAAAAGCTGGATGAAATCATCCGCAAAGCGACAGCCGAGAATAAAGATGAGCGACTGGATTCGGTGGACAAACTTCTGGAAAGCCTGCGGGTAGCCGTTGAAAGTTTAAAAAAAGAGCCGGCGGTCAGGGTGCCGCAAAAACTCAAACGCATTTCATTCCTTCACAAACCCCGATGGATCTGGTCGGGCATTGCAATAGCAGTTATTTCGGTAGCCACCATGACTTTCTGGCATCTATTCGGGGAATCCGAAAAAGCAAATATAAGCGTCAAAAGTCCAGTAGCATTCAATAAAAATCTGCCGACATC
>QIDJ01000279.1 GCA_003228395.1 Flammeovirgaceae bacterium | reverse complement strand
ATCATCCATGGAAGTTTCAATACTAAAAGTTCCTTCACTACTCCAGGTACCTTGATAATTAAATACTAATATATTTATTCCTTTTGCACTTAACTCACCGCTAAATCCCCTTGGATCACCTTCTCCCCCGGGAAATCCATGCATAAGTATCAGGGTAGGGTATTTCCTTTCCCCCTCTCCCTGTGCCTGATAAAAATCTGCATTCAATTTATTATCACCACTGTAAAGATCAATTTTTACAGGTGTGATTTGAGAGAAAAGATTAGATGTTGTAATTAATAATAAGAAAATAATAACTAGTTTTATTTTTCGTTCCATACCTGTCATTTTTAATAATGCTTCACATCGACAGTTTGTCTTGAAACCTCCCTTCATTGAGGTTTCATGTTGAAAATATAAGGATTTGCCCTGACTAAACTCAGATTAGCTCGAAAAACTATTTGAGTTTTTAAATTGATGAGATAAGCCATAAATGAGTTTAAATTGATGAGTAAGGATTGATGATTGAATATAAAATGGGGAATTACCTATTTCAGACGTTATATTCTAACAATTTTAAACAGCTTCTTTAATTCAATATTCCGTCTGGTTTTTTCCCAATCCTCCTGATGACCTTATCCGGTTTAGGTATCTATAAATGAAGAGCTTAAGAAGGTCTTTGGGATGATAGGCAGGGCGTCCATTATCTACAAAATCTGAAGCAAAGCCTGAGGTGTTCAAATCCAAACGATCGACAAGCAAATCAATTGGTCGAACCTCATTATTCTCATCGATGGATTTATCAGGTGAAACAGAAAAAAGACAAGTCAGAAAACGATACTGTCCTTCGATGAATTTCATACCCTAAGATAATCAATTTATTAATCAGAAAGAGGTTTTTAGACAGTCTGACGGCCTTGCATAAACGACTGTGGCGGTACCGATAGCTATCGGGAAATAAAGTTAATGATTTATACTGAAATCTAAAGGCAGCAGGCAGGCGCCTTGCCTGCATAGAGCGTTTGTTATGTGTGGTTATTCCAATATTCTGTTCTTCAAATCCATTTGGTCATGCAAAATTCTTGTTATTTCAACTTCATTTGGATTTAACGTCCTGTAGAAAATTATATGTCTTCCCGCCCTAAGTCCTAACAACCGATTAACTATTTCCTCGTAATGTTTTCCTATGTCTGGTTTATCTGAAATTTCTTGGAAACTTTCTATTAGCATTTGATAGTAAATGTCAGCCTGATGTTCAGACCAGTGGTCAAAGGTATAATTCCAAATATTTGATAAATCCTCTACGGCCTTGTTGGTTAAAGTGTACTTAGCCATTCATCTTCTTTTTCGCCTTTAATTCTTTTAGGTGCGTTTCTGGATTGAAATTATGCGCAATTCCGCTTTCAATACCCTCTTGAATAGCATTTCTCAAAGCAATAATCTTATTTTCTTCTTCCTCTAACAATCTTAATCCTGCTCGAATTACTTCACTAGCATTTTTGAATCTTCCGGTAGTCAAACGGCTTTGAACAAATTGATCGAAGTAATTTCCTAGCGATATCGAGGTGTTTCTACTCATGACTCATAAATTTTTTCTAAATGTACCAAAAATTGGTAAAATAGTCAAGTGTACCCGGATTGGGTTATGGGGATTGAGGGGCAGCGTAGGAACTTCGTGCTTAGCACATAGATGAGCTAAAAAAGAACACCAACTACATTCTAATCTGCAAAATTGTAGCTTATCAATATACTGCTTTATAGATTTGAGCAGTTTTAGATAAAATGGGTATTGTAGTCGATCATCTTACAAAAGTATTCGGGCAGCAAAAAGCGGTAAATGATGTTTCCTTTAATGCAGAAGACAATCAAATACTTGGGTTTCTTGGACCCAACGGCGCAGGCAAATCCACAGTGATGAAGCTAATCACCTGTTATCTGTCTCCGTCTGCAGGCAATGTGATTGTAAACGGATACGATGTAATGAACCAGGCACACGAAGTCAGAAAGATTACCGGATACCTGCCCGAAAACAATCCGCTTTATTATGATCAGTATGTACATGAATACCTCTGGTTTACAGGTGGATTAAGCGGTATGAAAGGAAGTGCACTGAAAGCCCGTATCAGGGAAATGATCCGTATTTGCGGGCTTGAGAAAGAACAGAATAAATTGATTGGCGCCTTATCGAAAGGCTACCGGCAGCGCGTGGGGCTTGCCCAGGCGCTGATTCATGACCCGGACGTGCTCGTGCTTGATGAGCCTACCACCGGACTCGATCCCAACCAGATCACGGAAGTCCGGAATCTGATAAAAGAAGTCAGCGCTTCAAAAACCGTGATCCTTTCAACACACATTATGCAGGAAGTTGAGTCTATTTGCGACAGGGTAGTGATCATCAATGAGGGTAGCATTGTGGCTGACAGCACGGTGAAAGAACTGCGCGGTAAGTCGGCGGCCACATCAAAAATACGGATTCAGCTATCAGGCAGCATCGGGCATGAACTGCTTCATGCCATATCAGGCGTCAGTGGGGTAGAAGTGTTGCCGGAAAACAGATGGATTATTGCCTTTGGCAAGGAAGACATCCGTCCGGCATTGACCCGCCTGATTGCAGATAAGGAGCTGGATTTACTTGAGTTAAATAAGGTGGAAGACACATTGGAAGATATTTTCAAGCGCCTGACCCAGAATGAAAAATCTCTATGATCCGGATATTTGTAAAAGAGTTTAACAGTTATCTGAACTCGCTGGCTGCGTATATTGTGATCAGCGTATTTTTGACGGGCATCGGGCTGATGATGTGGATCTTTCCGGAAACCAATGTGCTGGATTACGGCTACGCTGACATGTCAACCCTCTTTAATTTCGGTCCGTATGTAATGATGTTTTTGATACCGGCCATTACCATGAAAATGTTTGCCGAAGAGCGCAAATCGGGTACATTGGAAATCCTGTTGACACGGCCTGTCTCAGATTGGGAGATTGTGCTGGGCAAATATTTTGCCGGGTTGCTTCTGGTAGTGCTTGCCATCCTGCCCACATTGCTGTACTACTATAGTATTTATCAACTAGGTAACCCTACCGGAAACATCGATACCCCGGGAATTACCGGATCATACATTGGCTTTAT
>QIDJ01000265.1 GCA_003228395.1 Flammeovirgaceae bacterium | reverse complement strand
CGGGTGGTATATCTCAGCTTATTTTTAATGAAGGCATTCCGCTCCATCTCATCATACATGGGTGACCCGCGTTGCGCCACCAGGGGGTTAAACGTACCGCCAAAGCACACATCAAGGACAACAAGTATATGTTTACAAGGTATGTTGTTTACCAGATTTCTGAAATTCGAATAGGGGATATAACTCTCCTTCACTTCATCATTGGCTTTTGAATCGGAATTTACGATGTACCCCTCCTTGAAAATTTCATCATATTCTCCATGCCCTGCAACGAAGACAAACAACTGGTCTTCATCCGAATACTCCTGTTTAGTAAAATCCCTGATTTTGCTTAAAAACTGTGTACGTGTCGGGTTTTCTACCAATTCGGTAGTAAATCCATAGTTAGTGCGAAGTTCCTCTTCAATGGTCATGGCGTCAAATAACGGATTACTTAATGAATTGAAGTTCTGGAATTCATTAGTAGCTATGATCAGAGCATAGTCCCGCCCCATTCTTCCTACATCAGCTACAAGTTCCTTATCCAGCGATCTTCGTGTGTAAAAGGTGCTTATGGCAACGTTATCTTTTACATCCCGGGCCACTACATTAACCGGCCAATCCCCATAGGGAAGCTTGATTTTTATTTCAAAAAAACCGTTTTCGTCCAGTATAACCTCCTCTTTGTTTACACTTATTTCATACAATCCGTTTGGAGAAGTTATTTTGCCTTTAACCACATACTCTTTTTCGCTGGTGATCATCAGGGTATCCTCACCGAGAAAAGGCTGTACAATTTCAATTTTTATATCATTCCCCCATGAATTACCCGAAGCGATAAAAGATGAAATATTGGTTTTTTTTGCCGGTTTTATTTTTAAAGGCGCCGTATCAAAAACTTTGATACTGTTCGATAAATCTGCAACTGCCAGGTATTTTCCATTGATGGAGGCCGAAATCCGTATGATTTTGTAAAAATCCCTGGATGAAAACACCTCCGCCTTTGCCGAGTCATCATAAATGCGCAAATAGTTGTCAAGGCCTGCGGAAAATAAATATTTGCTATCCGCGCTGAACTGCATATCCAACACGGTTTTCCGGTGCAAATCAAGTTTACCATACTGGTAACCCGTATTGGTATCATAAATAATCACATTTTCCTTTTCCGTGGAAATACCTAACAGGTTGCCATTTGGGGTTACGGTCATGGAATATATTCGTCCGCCATCCGGGTTGAATTTTTTATAAAGCTCGCCGGTTTCCGTGATCCAAAGCTTTATTTCGCCGTCATAAGCAGCGCTGGCAAAATAGCGGTCTTCGCCATAAAACTTAACTTCCGATACCGTTTTCTTATGCCCTTTCCACATCCTGGACTGAAAATTATTTTCCAGATTAAAAGTATAAAGGTTGCCTTCCACATCGGATGCAACCAGGTACTTGCCTGACTCACTGTAGTCAAATCCGGTTATCGTACTGACCCCGTCTTCCAAAATGGTTTCTGTCACACCTGCATTAACCTTCCATACAAATATTTTACCACCGCGTTCACCGGCAAATAAATGTAATCCATTATTTGAAAATGCAATGGCCGAAACCTTGGTATCATGGCCTTCGAGCACGTTTACCGATGCTTTTGATACCACATCCCAGATGATGATCTCATTTTTATTGCCGACAGACGCCAGAAGCCGGCCGTCAGGACTGAACGCCAGCAGGTAGCTTTCATGTTTTTCTTCTTTCAGCTCAAAAAACTCCAGGTCCAGGGTTTGCTGGCCATAGGATATCCCTGAAATAGTCAACAGTAATAAATAGCTTAAAAGGCTCTTTTTCATTAATACCCGTTTTAAAAATTCTGTAAGTTACAACATATTTTATTCGCATTCTTAAATCAATCTGCTACCGTTTAATCACTACCCGTTGATAAAGGGGAATGTATTTATTATCCACCACGATCAGGTAAATACCCGGCTGATACGTACTCACATCCATTTCTGCTTCCATTTTATCTCCATTTCTAAACATTGGCATATCTATCACCAATTTCCCGTTTGCATCCATCAGTTTTACCCGGGTATCGGGGTCAAGTGATTTTTTGTAAACAACCTTTACAAACGAAGTTGCCGGGTTCGGGTAAACAATCATTCCTTCAAATTCAATTTCAAGTTCTGGTCTGTGCCGTGGCAGTATGACAGAACTGTCGGACACATAAATTGCAAAACCGGCAAAATCTTCGTAATCATCTTCGCTCACCAGATAAGGTTCGCTAAAGCCAATACACCCATCCGTATTTGTAATTGAAACCCGGTATTCGCCATTGTATATAACCTCATATTCACGTTCTGTTGCGCCCACAATGTATATATTATCCACAAACCACTGGTATTTATCAGCCAGGTCGGTAGTCAGGAGCGTATCGGGATCGCCCTGGGCAGAGATAACCGGCCGCAATGGGTCCACTATTTCGACAGTCACCGGATCCGATTCTATAAAGCATCCGTTCGCGTCCCATGCCCCAACGGTATAAACGCCGTTGAGCTGGGGTTCATACGAAGACAGATTTGCGCCGCCAAGCGTAACGTCTTCAAAATACCACTGGTAGGCAATATATCCTTCTTCCGCATCCAGGCGGTACTCCCGGTTAGTGCAGTCGTCATTTACAAACAAGCTGACAGCGGGTTTAGGGGGCGCCGGATGAAACTTCAGTTGGAACGCATCCGATGGCTCGGAAGTATAGCACACATTTTCGAGAACAAGCCGGTAGATTCCCGAATCCTGTACAATAATCATACTCTGGTTGGCATTGATCAGGCTGTCATTAACATACCACTTATAGTCCGTGAATTCCAGTGAATCCGTTTGAATGGATAAAAAGTCGCCGGCGCAAATAATGTCCGTATAGGCAGAAATCTCAGGTGTTTCATACGGCGAAACTACGTTCACTTCAAACACATTTTCGGATACCACCGAACCGCACTCATTGAACATTTCCACATAATATTCTCCGGTTTTAGCCACACTAATCTGGCTATCAGCGCTATCAAGCAACTGGCCATTCCTATACCATACAAATGATACCTTTAGCTCTGATGGTACCGCCAGGGTGATGCTGTCGCCTTCACACAGCAAGTTGCTACGGTCGCCCGTAATGGTCTGCCTTTTGGGAGGAAATGTGATATCCACAAAAATGGTATTGGTGCTCAACAC
>QIDJ01000298.1 GCA_003228395.1 Flammeovirgaceae bacterium | reverse complement strand
TATTGCCGTAAGGGCGATCGTCTTGGCTGCAACCATCATGCCTTTTGTACCAATGGTCGTGCCACCTGCAGCTACTGCCTGCCAGCTATGCGATGAGGTGCCCGGCGCCCAGGTGGCAATCCGCAATCCGGTGGCCGGCACTACCCAGCTTACATCGCCCGTATCGGTCGAAAATGCGCCAGCTTGTTTCCTCACAATAAAGGGGCTTATTTTGGATGCATCTTCGGGTGATAATCCTTCGGAAGGATAGGTTTCCATGATTTTAGTTAGAAAATCCTTTTCCTTTTCGGTATAAGTAACTCCGCCCACCTTTTCCAGGCTGGCGTGCATTGCACGGGCCAGTGTTTCGTTTGGAAGCAAATTGTATGAACCTCCTATTACTTCATATTCTACACGGGTTCCGGTTCCCATGGCCGCTCCCCTTGCTGCCAGCACCACCCGTTCAAAAATAGCTTTCGCCTGCTTCATTTGCGGATGTCGTACATAGTAATAAACCTCAGCAAACCCAGGCACCACATTGGGCGCTTCACCGCCACGTGTGATCACATAGTGGATTCTCGTTTCCTGAGGTACATGTTCACGCAGCATATTTACCATATCATTCATCGCCTCCACTCCGTCCAGGGCGCTTCTGCCCCGCTCCGGTGCGCCTGCCGCATGAGATGCATTTCCATAAAATCTGAATTTGGCCGATTTAATAGCAAGGCATGAGCCTGCCCCGGCGTTGTTTATGTTACCGGCATGCCAGCTCAATACCACATCTGTGTCATCAAAAAGACCTGCCCGTACCATATATACTTTTGCGCTTCCGCCTTCCTCTGCAGGAGTCCCATACAGCCGGATGGTACCTGAAACCCCGGATTGTTCAAGCCAGTTCCTGATGGCAATGGCTCCTGCCGACGACCCGGTGCCAAACAGGTGATGCCCGCAGGCATGACCGGAACTTAAATCTTTTCTTTCCATTCGCACCGGTACCGCCTGCTGCGAAATGCCCGGCAATGCATCGAACTCGGCTAAAATGCCTATTATTGGCTTTCCCTTTCCATAGGAAGCTACAAACGCAGTAGGTATTCCTGCCACTCCGGCTTCCACTTCAAATCCCGCTGATTTCAATTCATTTTGCAGCAGCGCCGAGCTTTTATGCTCCTGGTATCCCAATTCGGCAAGGTCCCAAATATCAAGAGCAATCCGGCTGTATTTTTCATATTGATTTTCTATTCCCGAAAGTACGGTCTTCTCCTCCTCTGATAAGACCCCGGAGGTTTGCGCATAACTTAATGAAACGGCAAACAATAAGGCTGAAGAAATTAATAGGTTGGTTTTCATGATGGTTTGGTTAAAATTTTGAAGTATTAACATTCAAATGTAGTCGTTTTGTTTCCTGGCTGCCTAATTTTTATATAAAATCACATAGTTCAACATCGATGAGTAATGATCATTCAAGCTCTTTGATCTTACATTCATCAGGATGTAACACCGGATTGCAACGGGCTGATACACCGCCCGGAAGTTGAATCCGGTAACCGGTTCCGAATCTTTTATCTTCCATGTAATAATCTGTGGTAATAAAATGTGCACCTGAACGGAGGGCCGCCTCAAACCTCCGGTAATCTCCATTACGGGCTTCAGTTGTACCGGCATCAGCACGTGTACGCACCAGGTATCCGCTTTTTACCAGATGTTGTATCGAATCCTCGTATTTCATTGGATCATTGAGAATGATAAAAGCCGCCTCCGGACTCCCGGGTTTGGCGTTTACAAACATTATTCGATTTTTAAGCGCAGCATGTCCCCGGGTATAGTTCTTTTGTTTTTCTCCCTTTTCATCCAGTACAAAGATGAATTTACCGCGTACACTGTCTGTAAATGGCCAGTTATTCGCTTTTACAGCTGCATCAAGCGTTTCAAAATCACCTCTTACATCATCGGGTTTTATGAGTTGCGTTTCTGGAAAAACCGATAAAATCGCTTCATCAAGTGAATCCAGGGCAACGGATGAAAATGGCAGTGGCCTGACAAAACCGGGGCGGTCAATAATATCGCTTTTTGCATTGATCGTAATGGCAACAGGCAAATGACGGGGATGTGCATCAGACCAGTCTTTTAATTCCTGCAGGCAATCGGTAAAAAGCATGCAGTTGGATCGAAAATCTATGTCCGGAATATGCAGCGCTTTAAACCCGGGCGTTTTCATTTTCCCAGTCGTATCGTAAGGCAACGGTACACATCCGGCTTGTTGTACCATCTTCAAACCCAGCGGGTAACTATACCGCCCGCCTTTCGGATCGTGTACTACGTCCAGCTCAAGGTTGCGGAGGCCAATGTTGAGCTGCTCCCGGAGTGAGATATGCCGGTAGTCAAGAGAGCGGAATAGCGAAGAATCCTCCACCATCAGCAATTGCATTAAAGCAGGCTCAATGGCTTCTTTATAACTGTTGTGGCTTCCGATAACCTGAATATGATTGATCCGGATCATCTGATCCGTGGCAACTGGTTTTTCATAGGTTGCAGGCAGACAGGAAATCAGAAATAGCATCATTACAATGATGAATTCCTTAAAATCCAGATGAGCCACACCTTTCATGGATTCCGATTTTAGAAAAAATATTTTAACGGATTTCAATTTTATGCTGAGCTAAAAATCTAATTCATTGGTAAAATACCATTAAAATAGAATTCATACAATTACTCGTAAATTATTCCTAAATTTAGTACCGTAAATCATCCTAAAAAACCAAATACGTCTGATCATGAAAATTACGTTGAAATTCGTTAATCCACTTTTTATTCTTGCTCTTTTTACATCCATTTCATTTGCCCAGATTGATCTAACCTACCAGGAGCCTCCCGAAGAAATCCGGGTGCTTGCCGACACGCCTCCACCGCCCCGGGTCAATCTGGACGATAAAGCCCAATGGGCTGTTTTGCTGCACCGGTCTGCATTCAAAAGCATTGTGGAGGTGGCAGCCAGGGAATACCGGCTGGCCGGATTACGGATAAATCCGAAAAACAATGGATCAAGCAGGTCACGTTTTTACAATAAAATAACGATCCTCAACATAAAAACGGGTGAGGAAAATACCCTGCAGGGATTACCCGAAAAATCCCTTATTGCTAACTTTAGCTGGAGTCCGGATTTCAAAAAGTTTGCCTTTACGGTGAGTGTGGAAAACGGGATTGAACTCTGGGTGGC
>QIDJ01000135.1 GCA_003228395.1 Flammeovirgaceae bacterium | reverse complement strand
AAGGCCCAACTATTCCGGCCGCTTCAAGTTGATCAATCAGGCGGCCGGCCCGGTTGTAACCCAGCTTAAGCTTACGTTGGATCAGCGAGGTGCTTCCCTGCTGGTGAAGTACGATCAGCCTGGCAGCTTCTTCAAAAAGCACATCCCGGTCATCAAGATCAACCATTTTAGCTCCTTCTCCACTCTCATCAATATATTCAGGCAATAAGTATGCCGATTCGTATCCGCGCTGCTCACCAATAAAATCACATATCCTTTCAATTTCATCGGTGTCCACAAAGGGCGACTGCAACCGTATGATATCAGACCCCTGCGACAAGAGCATATCTCCCATACCAACAAGCTGATCGGCGCCCCCCACATCCAGAATGGTTCTTGAATCCACTATGGAAGTCACCCTGAAAGACATTCTTGTAGGAAAATTTGCTTTGATTATGCCTGTAATTACATTCACGGAAGGCCTTTGTGTAGCCACTACCAGATGAATGCCTATGGCGCGTGCTAACTGGGCAAGCCTCGCTACCGGAGCTTCGATCTCCTTACCTGCAGTCATCATTAAATCAGCCAGCTCATCAACAACAAGTACGATATAAGGAAGATACCTGTGTCCTTTTTTGGGGTTAAGCCGTCTTCTGACAAATTTCTGGTTATATTCCCTGAGATTCCGTGCACCACCATCCTTTAGCAGATTATACCTGTTGTCCATTTCGATACAAAGAGAGTTAAGCGTATTAACCACTTGTTTTGTGTCGGTTATAATTACTTCATCGGCTCCCGGTAATTCGGCAAGAAAATGGCGCTCAATTTTATTATACAATGTTAATTCAACCTTTTTGGGGTCAACCAATATAAATTTGATCTGGGAAGGATGTTTTTTGTAAAGGAGCGAAGTCAAAATCACATTCAACCCTACCGACTTACCCTGCCCTGTCGCGCCTGCCATCAGCAGGTGAGGCATTTTTGTAAGGTCGGCGATATATACTTCGTTCGAAATGGTCTTTCCCAATACGACGGGTAATTCCATATCGCTTTTGAGAAACCTCTCGGTAGATAAAACGGACCTGATTCCCACCATTTCGCGCTTCTTATTCGGCACTTCAATACCAATAGTTCCTTTTCCCGGTATCGGGGCAATGATCCGGATACCGAGGGCGGCAAGGTTCAGGGCAATGTCATCTTCCAGGTTTTTGATTTTTGAAATCTTAACGCCGGCATCTGGAACAATCTCATAAAGTGTTACAGTTGGGCCTATGGTAGCTTTAATACTTGAAATCCCGATTTTGAAGTTGATCAGCGTTTCAACAATCTTATCCTTATTCCCTTCAAGTTCCTCTTTGGTAACCTTAATCTCTGCCTCATTGTATTGATTAAGCAAGTCCAGCGTCGGGTACTGATAAGTTCCCAGGTCAAGTGTAGGATCGTAATGTTCAACATTGTCGCCAACTTTTTCCCTGGCCGTTTCTGCTTCTATTGTAAATTCCGGGCTTTTTTCATCTGCTTTATTTTCGCCTGTTTCCTCATTTGCAATCTTATCAGAATCAACCTCAATATCGAGTGCAATGTTTTTTAATTCTTCCCTCGCCGTTTTATCATCTTTATTATCAGATTCAAAACTGATTATTGTTTCTGATTCCGGATCGGCGGATGAATCGTCATCGGCATGCAAAAGATCTTCATCTCCTGTTACAGCAGCTTCTTCTATATGTTTTGTATCCGTGTCCGGTTTTTTCCAGATTCCGAATAGCTGAGTTACGTTAAAAAAATATATAATGAATACGATCAGTAATAAAGCCAGAAACAGTAAAGTCCCCCATCCTATCAGGCTATGGGCAAAAACCGCCAGTTCATAACCAATACCTCCGCTCAGAAACCCCCATACTGATACACCCTCAGATGAAAGCAGCATATACCCCATAAGGAGGCTTATCCAGAATAGAAAGAAGAAGGTGAAAACAGCAACAGGGCCAAGCGGAACAGCAACCCGCTTGGTTAGCATGCGCAATCCCAATAAAATCAGGAATGGAGGCACCAAAAATGACGCAAGGCCAAACCAATCAAAAATAAAGGTATGGCTCAGCATGGCGCCATATACTCCAAGCCAGTTATCAGCTTCCAGGCCTGATTGAAATAACCCTACCTCTACTACTGCATCCACTACACTTTGATCTGCTTTGCCTGTAAACATGTAGGATACAAATGCGATTAGCATAAATACGGCGCTGATAATAAGGAAAAACCCCAATGAGAGATGAAAACGCCGATCTTTAAGAAAACCAATGGATATCCCAGGGCGCTTCTTTTTCCCGCCTGCTTTTGAACTTTTAAAGGTGTTGGATTTATAGGTGTTTTTTGCCATTCAGAAATGAAACCATAAAATTAGTTAATAGCAAAGTATAATTTTACAAAAATCTTCATAACTATAAAATCAAACCCGTTTATGTTTGCGACAATATAGCCTTATTGATCTTTTTCACTATCGATGGACCTTCATAGATAAATCCTGTAAATATCTGAATCAGATCAGCTCCCGCATTCAGTTTTTCGATGGCATCGGCCGGGGTAAAAATACCCCCTACACCAATGATACGTATTTTTTCACCCAGTTTTTCCCGTAAATATTTTATCGTCCGTGTAGATGTATCTTTCAACGGTATGCCGCTTACTCCCCCTTCACCCATCTTTTTTACAAGGTTCTTGTTAGTAATCAGTCTTTCACGGCTGATTGTAGTGTTTGTAGCTATTATTCCATCCATGCGCACATCCGTCACAATTTCCACAATATCATCCAGTTGTTTATCGGTAAGATCAGGGGCTATTTTCAGCAACAACGGTTTTCGTGTTGGTTTCTCCTTCATCCGGTCCTGCATGCGTTTCAATAACTCTTTCAGGGGTTCTTTCTCCTGCAGGTCTCTCAGGTCCGGGGTGTTAGGTGAGCTAACATTTATCACAAAAAAGTCCACTACATTGTATAATGCCTCAAAGCAGTATTCATAATCCCGGTATGCATATTGAATTGGCGTATCTCTGTTTTTACTGATATTTCCTCCGATAATCGTGCCCGATTTGTGATTTTTCAGACGATCTACCGCATCAATAACGCCCGCATTATTAAACCCCATTCTGTTAATCAATGCGTTGTCTTTTGGAAGTCTGAATAAACGTGGGGTGGGATTGCCCTGCTGGGGTTGTGGGGTAAGTGTACCAATTTCAATAAATC
>QIDJ01000247.1 GCA_003228395.1 Flammeovirgaceae bacterium | reverse complement strand
AAAACCTTTAAAACTCGGCAAGAGGGACGACTGGCTGAGAGATTCCGTGGCGGAATTTCATTCAGGCCCGATTAATATTGGCGTATACCAGTTAGGTGCTGGCAGCTTTTGGGGTGCTACTCCGACTTTTGTAGTTAAAACACCGCTTATCCCCGGCCTTGACAAGAACCAGTCGGGAGTGGAAATTATCATCGATAGTGTAATAAACCGTTCTCAAAAAACGGAGGTTGTTAAATATCTGGATTACATTCGCATAACAAAAACCGGCCTGTACTCTTTTTCCAAAGGCGTCATGCAACTTGATAAGAACAAACCGTATCTTGAGGGAACCAAATCCATCTCTTTCGGCTACAAGGGCGATAAAAATTCCATCGCCGCCATTGAAGGCAAATTGCGCCTGCGCCTTCCAAAGACAGTTGCTTCCATTAATGTTGGTAAACTTATTTTAGGCCATACGGTTTCCGCTGGTAACTATAACCTGAAGGTTGTGGAACGGTCTGGGAATTACGTTAAGTTGCATGTGGAAGGCGACCGCGGAAAAATCGTCAGGTTCAGGGTCTACAACAAAAATGATCAGGAGATTACAAATAGTACAGACTTTGAAAACAAAAATGATAAATTGTTTGCCAAGGTTTCTTACAGCGGTAAAGCCAAGCGGATTGAAATGATCTACGCAAGCAAACAGGATGTAAAAACCTACCCCTTTACATTGACCATTAAAGATAAATAGATTGCCGCTTTTTTACAATCCGGATTTCCATATGAAAAGGCTTACCATTACTGGCTACAGTAATGATTCCCGTGATATTCCTGAAAAATGAAAATCAAAAAACTAACAAACAAAAAAGTCGTATTGAGGTCTCTCATAAGGCATATAATGAGATGGTTTGGTTTTTAAACGTCCGGTAACAAATTTAAAAATGCCAAGGAGGGAAATCATGGGGCTGGCAAAAAGGTTTCTATATCTAATTTTTCTGAATCTTTTGATCACCTTTCCGGCGATTGCCGAAACGGAGCTTTCATCGCGTGAGAAGGTGGAGCTTACGGTTTACAACCAGGATTTCGCACTGGTTAAAGAACGGCGGAGACTCGATTTGAAAATAGGCGAAAACCAAATAAGCCTTAAGGACGTTGCGGCGCAGATCGATCCCACTTCGGTGCATTTCAAATCGCTTACCGCGCCGGAAAGCGTCCGCATCCTGGAACAAAATTACGAATACGATATGATCAGCTACGCCAAGCTGTTGGAGAAATATCTCGGCAAGGAAGTAGAGATCCACACCGTGGTCGATAATAAGACCGACAAGACCCGGATCACCATGGCAAAATTGTTAAGTACCGGCTATACGATTCGGCCGCAATACAGTAGGTACGGGATACGGTCTGTTTACACTTATGACGGCTATGGTGGCCGTGCGCTATACGAGATCGACGGCAAGATACACAGCAACTTGGGCACGGTAGGTTCAGGTAGCAGTGTTGTCCTGCCGAAGCTGCCGGAGGAATTAATCATGAGACCCACGCTTACATGGCTCATCGAAAGCGGCAAGGCAGGCAGGCATGACATCGAGCTGTCATACATGACCGGCGGCATAAAGTGGCTTGCCGATTACGTGTTGGTTTTAAACAATGACGATACCGAGGCGGATATGACCGGCTGGATGACGCTCGATAACCGCAGCGGTTCCGTTTATGAAAATGCCAGTCTCAAGCTGATTGCGGGTGACGTGGCTACGTTAGCGCAACCCGGAAAGTATAAATCAAGAGTCGTAATGGAGGAATCGCATAGGCAGGGAAGAATTGCCCCACAGTTCAAGGAAAAATCTTTTTTCGAATATCACATCTATACCTTGCAGCGTCCCGTCTCTATCAAAAACATGGAGGTGAAGCAGATTGAATTCACCAGGGCGAATCATATCAAGGTCAGCAAGAAATACGTTTATGACGGCCATAAGGTCAACCCCAGATATTATAATCGGGATTACGAATACTATCGTACAAAGTCCGACTACAGCCTAGAGGGTCAGACCAGTGTGTGGGTAACAATCCGGTTTAAGAACACGAAGAAAAACCGGCTGGGCATTCCACTGCCCGGCGGGAGGGTGCGCCTCTACAAGGAGGACGAAGATAAAAGCCAGCAGTTTGTCGGCGAGGACGCAATCAAACACACGCCGAAAGACGAAACCATCGATATATACGCCGGCAACGCCTTTGACATTGTAGGTGAACGCAAGCAGATGGATTTTAAATACAGAACATCAGACTACATGATTGAAGAGACGTTTGAGATTTTCGTGCGTAACCACAAACCGGAGGATGTTTCAGTAACGGTAAGGGAACATCTTTATCGAAGCAAACAATGGAAAATCCTCAAAACAAACCGTAAATATAATAAGAAAGACTCCCGGACTATCGAGTTTCCCGTAAACGTGCCCAAAGACGGCGAGACGAAAATCACCTATACGGTGCGTTACACCTGGTAGGTTTTACCGGGTTCAATTATGCGGAATTCCGACATAAACGGGCAACGGGTAGAGGCGAGAGATTTTATGACCAAGCGAAAGTTTTTGTTTGTCGGTGCAACTGCGAAAATACTGGTTGGCGTGTCGGTTGTTTTACTTGCGGCCTGCGAGAGCAAGCCATTACACATCGACTCTTATGACAGCATGTTCCCCGAGGTATTTGACATAACCGCGCGCTACGAGGTTACGGACGATTCGGTAGATATTTTTATCATTCACGGCAAGATGATCCATACGGATAGCGGAAAACGCCATGTCCGTACGGATACAATCATGTTGGGGGTGGGCCAGCGCTCAGAGCGAGGCTGGCATATAAGCGAGAGGGGCAATACAAGCGAGATCGGAACTTATGACGATGTCAAGGAAGATGAATATAGCAGTCCGGTGTTTTGGTATGCACACAGCGACAGGGATATTTTCAAATCGTTTGAACCGCCAATAAAGGTTGCAAGTAACAACCCCCGAACTGCCGACGTCATAACTAATGACAAGAGAGAAACTGCCGATAAAAAATCCTCCTATGCATCAACAAAAAAGGAAGAGGAAAAACTGAACGCTTTGCACAAGGCGGCCCAGGAGGGCGATAACAAAACCGTATTGAAGCTGTTGAAAGAGGGCGTTGACGTTAACGGACTGACGCTCAAGGGATCCGCCCTTGCCTCTGCCATTGGCGGCAAACAACGTGAGACCGTTAAGC
>QIDJ01000206.1 GCA_003228395.1 Flammeovirgaceae bacterium | reverse complement strand
CCGGAAGCCCGCCTCCCGAAGTTTAGGGCAGGTAACTTCCGAACCAGGGTGCATTTTTGCAACAAGGTTCCTGCCAGGCATATTTTTCCAGTATATTGCCAACCAGTCATGGCAGGTGGCCTTGTGGTGGGTGGGCAAGGTCGCAGGGCAACCCTACGACCAGTTAGATAGTAGCTGAAAAAAGGGCTGCTGTTAAATTTGCATCAAGGCAGGTTAGGGTGGATGGAGGCTCACTGATTTCCCTGAAAATCAGTTACGGAATTGAATTAATGTAGCCATCAATATCAGTACAAAACCTGCAATACATAGCCACGAAAAAGTATCTCCTATGATACTGTAAACAGTTGTGACGCCTTTGGTGAAGACGTCTGCCAGCAAAACATGCTCCCCCGGTAAGCTTGTATTCTGAAAAGCAGTCGTTCGCCCCCTGGGATCGGTTACCAAAGAAAATCCACCACCGGTGGGCCGGACCAATGAATAGCCTTGTTCTATGACACGCATTCTGGCCATTCGCACGTGTATTTCACTGATTGCCGGCCAGTCATTTGATGGTCCGAATAAAATGTCAATCTGTTGCTTGCCGGCTTGATGCATCAATACCGGGAAATCCATATCAAAACAGATCGCAGCGCTTAATTTCCCGAAATCTGACTGATGAACCGGGAGGATCCCATCTCCGACTTTATGATTGCTGCCCGGTACAAGTTTTGCCTTAAAGTACTCCCAGCCCAAATTTCCATCCGATAAGATAAACGTAAATTTATTCTCATTTTGAATATCCTCCTGAGGTTGAAAAATGTAAAACCCAAGCCCTACAAACGCATCATATTTTGTGGCCAGGTGTTGTGCCTTTTCGATACTGAACTTCTCTTCAAAGGGAGTAATTGCAGGATTTGCTTCCGGGAAAACCACGAATTTAGCTCCTGCTTGCAGCGCATTTTCTGCAAGCTGAAAGTTCCGGTCTATCACTTTTCTGACATGGGCCCGGGCAGATATAAATTTACCGTCGGTGAGAGGCTCTCCTTTCAGGTATTTTAAGACATCAGATCTTAGTTCACCTTCTTCAGGGAGTGTGCTCTCGCCTACAACCAGCCCAGCCCGTACACTGTCGCCTCCGTACGATTTCCATAAACGTGCATGGCCAAAAATTAATATGAGGGCTATTGTTGCGCCACAGTACATTAAACCGGGATACCTTTTCGGACCTTTAGCATTGCTTTCCCAAAACCGGTTGACAACTGAAGCTACCCAGCCCACAATAAACGTGATCCCTGTCCAGCCTGTTACAGAAGCCAGTTGCGCAAATGCGAGGGAACCCGTAAATGAATTCGCTATACTGCTTCCTGACCCTCCAGGGCTAAAATTTCCCACTAAATATTCGAAGAAAACCAGGCCGGACGGAAAAACAAATGTGGTGTAAAATTTGTTATTGTGCCTTGCCACCCACCGGTCGGCAAGGAAGATTAACCCAATGCATATTGAAAAACTAACTGAGATAATCAATCGCCATGGAAACGGAATTGGAATCAGGCCTGTATAGGCCAGGTCCCAGGCAATGGTATGTATGAACAGAAAACCGGTAATGCCCATCCAAGGTGTTGACAATCTAAAAAAACGCATCATCAGAATATAGGCGAGAAAAGTGGCTAAGGGTACCGGCCAGCGTCCCTGTGAAAACCCGATACATAGTCCTCCGGCAAGAAGAAGTAACAACAATTCCCACTTTTTCCGTGCGTTTACAGGAAAATGTTTGTTATTATTATTCACACCTTTTTAGTAAAAAGTTCAACTATCACAATTCATTCCGTTTAAGAATGGACTTGCTTTAGCATAATGCAAATCACCCGATGTCCGGTTTGTAAGCGTAAATATACATAAAAGCGCGCTCAGCGCTCTCTTTAGGGTTTTCAGGCGGCAATTATGAAATGTGTTATTTTTTCTTTGTTCCTAGCCTTTCTACTAATGACTAAATATCATAAAATGCTGATTTTCAACTAATTCTAATTCCCCTCCGACGACGTGTCTGCACTCTCTTTTGTCATTTAGGCCACGAAGAATCTTCAACTTACAGTTCACACTGAATATACAGATTCTTCCCCCGAAACTTTGGTTAGAATGACGGTAACTCTTTTGATACAGCCTCAACAGCATGGAGGAGACTTTTTAAATCCGAATCCCGTTTGGAGACTGAAATATTGTCATTTCCTATAAGTTGAATGCATTTATGGTGGCCTCAGAGCGGAGCGCCAGTCCGAATGGCGTCAGCCAGGCGGGAAGAGGTTCAAGTAAAGCAGAGTAAAATTCATGAGATGCTTCGGTCACTTCGTTCTCTCAGCATGACGGAACTTATTAATGAGATTCATCCCGCCTTCACTGTGTTACGTCGGGCAAAGCCCTACTTCGTTTCACTTCGTCGGGCACGTCCCCCTGTATTTAATTTCATCAGAATGACGATTGCTACACTCCCTCTGAAAAGCCAATCCTCATAAATTAAAAAGCAATATTCTTTGAGAATAAATCTGATAAGCAGATTATTGCAAACAATTTTCAACCTCCGGTAATTCAATCCAAATGCGTTATTTGATTTTGTTATCCGTATTGTTACTGACTACAGATTGTAACTATAACTCCCGTGAAGCGACAAATACCGGCATACTAATTAAAAATGCACGGATTTTCGACGGCTCAGGAAATGAGCCCTTTCCGGCCGATGTACTCATTAGCGAAGATCAGATTACATATATAGGAACCTACGATGGCCCCGAACCCCCAGTCATAATTGATGCTGACGGCCTGGCGCTGGCCCCCGGATTTATTGACCTGCATGCCCACGGTAATCCGCTTGGAGAACACGGTGATTTTGAAAATTTTATAACCCAGGGAGTAACCACCATCTGTATCGGGATGGACGGATTCAGCAACAAAGATATTACCGGCTGGCTGAGGCACATGGCCGCCGATATGCTTTCGGTAAATGTGGTGCCTTTTGTCGGCCACTCCACGATACGGGAATTATCAGGAACAGGCTTTGCGGAGTTCCCTGCAGATCGACAAATTGAAGCCATGCAGGAATTGCTCGGCACAGCGCTTGATCTGGGTTACTTCGGACTTTCTACCGGACTGGAATACATGCCCGGCGGTCTGGCCCGTGACAAAGAGCTCGAGGCGCTTGCCTCGGTAACGGGCAAACACAACAAAATCATCATGAGCCACATCCGGAATGAAGACGACGATGTA
>QIDJ01000257.1 GCA_003228395.1 Flammeovirgaceae bacterium | reverse complement strand
TCATTATAAATATCCGGATCGGATCCTCTTGAGAAATATATCCGTTCAAAGCTGCAGGATTTTTTTTCCAGTTTTTTAATAAACGCAAACTCAGCATAATCGCCACTCTTATTGATGATCAGCGCATGACCGGGTTCAATTTCCTGTATCTGATTGTATTCAATATTAAAAGCGGTTTTAATAGCGGGTTTCTCCGAAGCCACTACCACCAGTTCATCGTCTGCAAAATAATACACCGGCCTGATCCCCGACGGATCACGGGCTACGAATGAAGCTCCGTAACCGGTAACGCCGGCAATGGCATACCCGCCGTCAAAATCTTTGCAAGACCGCTTCAGCAACCGCTGCAGATCAATTTCGTTTTCGATCAACTCCGTGATTTCCCTGTTTGGATACTTTCCCTTGTATTTTTGAAATATTTCTTCGTTTTCTTCGTCCAGAAAATGACCGATTTTTTCCATTACGGTAATGGTATCCACTTTTCCTTTGGGATGCTGGCCAAGCCCGACCAAAATATCAAAGAGCTCGTCCACATTGGTCATATTGAAATTTCCGGCAATTACCAGGTTTCTGCTCCTCCAGTTATTCTGGCGTAGAAAAGGATGGCAATTTTCGATGCTGTTTTTTCCATGCGTGCCATACCGCAGATGACCCAACCAAAGTTCTCCAGTAAAAGCACAGTTATCTTTCAGCCAGAATTCGTCATAAAATTTTTCACCTCCCTCACGTTGCGCTTTCCGGTATTTTCGTGAAATTTTGTCAAAAATAGAGGTGAGCGGATCCGGATCGATTGATCTGTACCGGCTTATATACCTCCTGCCGGGCTGCATATTCAGTTTTATGTTGGCAACACCTGCTCCATCCTGCCCCCTGTTCCGTTGTTTTTCCATCAGTAGATACATTTTGCTCAGGGCAAATGTGGGTCCGTATTTTTCAATAAAATAAGAAAGGGGTTTTCGTAATCTTATGAGCGCTATACCACACTCATGTTTTATAAAATCGCTCATTGGGAAGGGCAGATTATCATGAATTACAAAATTAACAATATAAGACAGATTGCACAATAATTATTTTTTTTTGGTTAGCCTAAGCTCGTGCTATATCTTTTTGGGGGTATCGCGGATAATAAAATTAAAAATGCATTCATCATGTCTTTGTCTAACGCTATTCCTCCTTTGTGTAATTTCGTGGCATAGCTATATACCTGAGAAAATCCTTTATTCCCACAAACGGAATTTTTCAAGATGGATTTCTTCGCCGAAAAACATACGTGTGAGCGCTTCAAACGATGGTGTATAGTCAGAAACATAAAATTTATTCTTCCCGTTTTGTATTTTACTATCCATATGATTCTTCGTCAAATAGTCCTGGAGGTGAGCCGCAACGATCCTGGATGAATCCAGCGCTTTCACTTTCCCGGAATAATAATCCTCGATTTCATCTTTAATCAGCGGATAATGCGTACAACCCAGTATCAAAGAAGAGATAGTACTGAATATTTTATTCCCTAAATATTCGGAAATAATATCACGGCTGATTTTATCATGCATAAATCCTTCCTCAATCATAGGTACAAGCAGTGGGGTAGCCAGGGATATCAGATCGGCATCAGAAACTTTACTCTGCAATTTTTGCAAATAAATATTTGATTGAATGGTTTGCCGGGTGCCAATAAGGCCCACTTTCTTTCCGCTGAAATGTTCTGACACATAATCGACCATCGGATCAATTACATTGATGATTTTTGCTTTTGACGCCGAATACTCTCTGAGTAATTCGTAAGCTGCAGAAGAAGCGGAGTTGCAGGCAATCACAATTACCTTGCAGCCTTCACTGATCAGTACATCTGTAATTTTGACCGAATAAGCCTGTATGGCTGCAGCGGATTTGTCTCCGTAAGGAAGATGTGCGGTATCACCAAAGTATATCAATCGCTCAGCCGGCAATCGTTTATGGATGGCGCGGGCGACAGTTAAACCCCCGATTCCACTGTCGAAAATCCCGATTGGATCGTTATTGCCCATATTGTTGGAAAAATTTTGGCTAAAATAGATAATATATGTTTCTTGGCAGCAGGAATAAATATTGATATATTTAGCTGGAATTTTATTTTGTGAATGAAGCTATGCAAAAATTTTTTAAGGTACTGATTCATATCTTATTCACAATCAGTGCATTGCCCGTGTTCTCCCAGGTGGATTCGGTTGCCCTAGCGGAAGAATACTACAAAATGGGTATGGAAGTGTACGACTTTGAGCACAGGAAGCAGGCCACGGAGCTTTTTGTGATGGCTACGCAGATGAATCCCGGCAACGCAAAGGCGCAGTTCATGGCGGGAAAATCAATTATGCTTACCGTTCAAAAGGAAGAATCGTTGCCTTATTTTATGAGGGCCTGGATTCTGGATCAGGATGTTGACGAGGAAATAATCTATTACATCGGACAAGCGTATCAGTATTCGCAAAAATTTGACAGTGCTATTTTATTCTATGAGCATTACAACAAGCTGCTGTCTCGCTCTATGAAATTTCAAAAATCACTTAAAATCAATGAAGTAAATCACAAAATATTTGAATGCAGAAATGCCAAAATATATGAATTTTATCCTGTAGATGTAACTATTACTAACCTCGGCTTGAATGTGAACTCTGAATGGGCCGATTATGCACCGGCTATATCAGCGGATGAATCTGTAATGGTTTTCACCTCGAGGAGGCCCGATGAAAATGTGAACCCCGATCTTGCTGAAGACCTCGAATACTATGAAGATATTTATATCTCTTACAGAAAAAATAGCGAGTGGCAACCTGCCAGAAACATTGGCACTCAGATAAATACACGCTACCACAATGCGAGTATCAACCTTTCACCGGATGGCAGAAAATTGTTTCTCTACATGGATAACAATGGGGGAGACGTTTACGAATCCACTATGCAGGACGACAGCACATGGTCATTTCCTCAGGCAATGCGGGGTGAGGTGAACACAGAATATCTGGAAAATTCGGCAGCCATTACTGCGGATGAACAAAAACTGTACTTTTCAAGCACACGCCCGGGTGGTTACGGCGGCTCTGATTTGTATGTTGCCACAAAAAACAGGAACGGCGCCTGGATAAATCCAATAAACCTTGGCCCGGTAATCAACACGGAGCTTGATGAGGAAGGCGTATTTGTTTCCTCTACCGGAAAAGACATTTATTTCAGTTCAAACGGGCATGCTGGTATGGGTGACCTGGATATTTACCGCTC
>QIDJ01000256.1 GCA_003228395.1 Flammeovirgaceae bacterium | reverse complement strand
GCCGACCCCGCGTTCGACGTAGAAGGCATCGACGCCGCGCACAAGATAACCATACTTGCCGGACTGGCCTTTGGAACGGAGGTGGACTTCAACCGCGTTTATACCGAGGGCATTTCCAACCTTGCGCCGGAAGATTTCCACTTTGCCGGACAGTTCGGAAAAATCATAAAACTCCTGGCCACGGCAAGGATAGACGAAGGGCGGATAGACGTCCGCGTGCATCCGGCGATGGTTCCCGCGCATCGCCCCATCGCCCGCATCGACGGCGTAACGAACGCGGTGGAACTGGACGTTTCAACCGCCGGAAGGCTGCTGCTTATCGGCCCCGGCGCGGGCGGCGATGCAACTTCCTCGGCGGTTATCGCCGACATGGTGGATATAGCGCGAAACATTATTAAAAACTCCGTCGGCAGGGTGCCCCCGTTCGGTTTCGGACTGGATAAAATAAGAAAACTTCCCATGAAACCGATTGACGAAATAAAAAGCGGTTATTACCTGCGTTTTTCGGTTGACGATAAACCGGGCGTTCTTGCCGCCATGGCGGGAATACTGGGCAGTAACAATATAAGCATAGAATCCGTTATCCAGCAAAAACGCTCCGCCGGGCCGGTTCCGCTTGTAATACTCACTCACGAGGCGCGTGAAAGCGACCTCCGCGCCTCGGTAGGCGAGCTTGATAAACTTGAAACCACGCGTGGAACCAGCAGGATAATCCGTCTGGAAAACGGGGAATGATTATACGTCAATTCCGGGAAAAACAGGAAAAAAATGAATCATCGACAGTTAATACGTGAAGTAGTACGTCGAACGGCTGATGTTAACAAATTCGCATCGCCGGGAAACCGGTAGCTAGCAGGGTAGCTTGTTTATTCTGGTATTATACGTCTTTCTCCAGTTAACCTTTGGCATAATAACAGACTGATCCGCTTTATCTTTATATCGGATCGCAATATTCAAAAGCGAATCTAACAATGAATCGGAAAGATAATGCGGTTGCAATCCCAAATCAATCAGCTTGGTGTTTGTGGGATTATAGTAGTGGTTCTCTTTTTCCACACGGGGGTTTGCAAGGTGTTCTATCTTAACGTTTATATTTAGCTTATCTCCTGCCATTTTTACCTTCTCTGCAATTTCATTAATGCTGAAGCTTTCGGTAAACTGGTTTAATACTCTGTAATGGCCTTTTTCAATGGGATTTAAAATCGCTAGTCTTATGCACTGGACGGTATCTCTAATATCAAGCATTGCCCTTGTCTGTCCGCCTTTACCATAAACTGTCAGTGTATGGCCCAGTGCGGCTTGAACACAGAATCTGTTTAAGACGGTTCCAAATACATCGTCGTAGTCCAGTCTGTTTATAAGCCTTAAGTCCTTTTCGATTTCCGGTGTAATGGTTCCATAAACTATGCCCTGATGGAGGTCGGTCGTCCTTATCCCCCACACTCTGCCGGCAAACTGGATATTGTTACTGTCATGCAATTTTGACAGATGGTATATTGAAGATGGTTGCATTGGAAAGGGCAGTATGTCTTTCCTGCCTTTATGGTTAATTTCGATAAACCCTTCTTCAATATCGATGTTGGGAGTTCCGTATTCACCCATGGTTCCAAGTTTTATAAGGTGACATTCAGGGACGTAGTCCCTTATCGCGTATAGTACATTAAGCGTTCCAACAACATTGTTAACCTGCGTGAAGACGGCGTGTTCCCTGTCGATCATGGAATATGGAGCAGACCTTTGCTCGGCAAAATGAACTATGGCCTCCGGTTTGTAATCGTTTACGACGGAGGATATAAAATTCCAATTCGTGATATCACCGATAAACAAATCTATGGATTTTCCAGTGATCTCTTTCCATACTTTCAACCTTTCGGGCAGGGTTTTTATGGGTGTTAGTGTTTTAGCCCCCAGCTCATAATCCCACAATCTTCTATGGAAACTGTCTACGATACCTACATCAAATCCTTCATGTGAAAGATGCAACGCGGTTGCCCATCCGCAATAGCCATCTCCTCCCAAAACCAATACTTTCATTTTGCCCCTCTTCTCCAAGTTCTACGGTTATTTAATACCCATCTTTCAAATCATATGTCAACGGTGCTTTAAAAATCAATGAACTTCTTATAAAGGTAGTGTATCAGTTTGAAAATTCCAAATTTGCCAACCCCATCCAAATCTGATTTACGGCCAACATCCCCTCATCGGTTTACGAGGAGGGGCGCAGGGGTGGTGTCCATTAGCCTTTAAAACAAAGGTGAAACCGTTCCGTCTGCCTGCGCCAGCCACCTCCCCTTATGCTTGCGCAAGGGGAGGATTTATTGAGAAAACCGTTTTTATGGACGTGTCGATTCAAACTGATGCACTACCCTTATAAAAAAACGATTGTTTTCATTTCGAGTGTTTTTTCATAACACCAATAGCGGATTCCCAATTGAGAGTGTCTGGGTTTTCTTTCAAAAAGTTTTTAAGGTGCCCCTGAAGCTTTAATATTGGACATGGTATACATGGATGCTGAATATTCAGCTCGAGGCTGTCAACTTTATCCGGGTTAAAGAAATTTCGTCCTTTTACAAACAAATCGCTATTGCGCATTTCTTTAATTGATTTTTCACCGATTTTATCAAAATCATCTTCTGCACTATATAGCTGACAACATGGAACGACACCGCCGTCCGCTTGAATAGCGATGTTATGCCACAACTGCAAACAAAAGTTGTCCCCCCCCTGAAATTTGCCGCGCAGTTCAGGATTAAGCGATTGTGATTTTTCGGGACCGACACCGCCTACTACATTCAACTTATCAACACCTATGTTTTTCGCCAGTTTCTCCGCATCGTTTATTTCATGTTCATTATGTTTGAATACACGAAATTGCCATTCGATATACGGGGTTTTGCGATTTTGTGTTTTTCGATATTTAATCAGGTATTTTAGATTTTCAAGCAGTAGATTGAAATTGCCGCGCCGTCGGTATTTCACATAGGTTTCATGCGTTGCCCCGTCTGCGCTTGCGACCAAATAGTCCAATCCGGCGTCCGAAATTATTTCCAGCGTCCGCTTGTTTTTAATATTCAAATTGGTGGAAATACTTGTAAAAATCCCCTTTTTATGAAACATCGATACTATTTCACCGATCTTCGGGTGAAGCAATGATTCTCCACAATTATACAGGTTGGCGATTATCAGGGTTTTCCCCAACTCATCAAGGACGATATCCAGCTTTTTGAGGTCTATCATGGTGGGTTTTCTACCATATTTATTGGCGCCCGTGG
>QIDJ01000235.1 GCA_003228395.1 Flammeovirgaceae bacterium | reverse complement strand
CGGGCTTGCACGGAAGGTACTGGTCATGGATGAGGAAATAGACGATATTAACAGGGGGATGTTTGTCATCCTGCAAAATCTTATGCGGGAGAATCCGGATAGCATCGAGCGGGCGGTGCATATGCTTTCCTCGTCAAGGCATCTGGAGCGTATCGCCGACCTTTCGTCAAATATCGCCGAGGAAGTCGTCTTTATGGTGGATGGCGAGCGTATCCGCCACAACGTCGAGGATTATCTAAGGAAAAATATTTGATGGCTCTCTGGTATTTCCAGTGTAGTCAACCAAAGTGGATTCCGGTAGTGGGTCAGTTTGAAAATTCCAAATTTGCCAACCCCAGCCAAATCTGATTCACGGCCAATATCCCCTCATCAGTTCATGAGGAGGGGCGCAGGGGTGGTGTCCTTCAGTTTTTAAAACAGATGTTAAACCCCTCCGACGCTACGCGCCACCTCCCCTTGTGCTCGCGCAAGGGGAGGATTATTGAGAAAACCGTTTTTATGGACGTGTAGATTCAAACTGACCCACTACCGGATTCCTCGTAAGTATACGGAATCCTCGGGAAAGTGTTATACGCCCAGCCGGCGCTGAAATGTTTTTCGGTTTATCTTAAGAAATTCGGCTGCGTTCGTTTTGTTGTTGTTAAACCGTTTAAGCGTTATCTTTAATACCTCATCGGTAATACTATCCAGGGAGATGCTCGTCATAGATACAACTACGTCGAAACGGGCCATTTGGGCATTTGAGTCTGAAATTATCAAATGATAGGGCTGGATGCTTTCTTCGTCAGCTAGAATAACCGCACGACCGATGCAGTTTCTCAGCTCGCGGATATTACCGGGCCACGAGTGATGTTTCAATATACTGGTTGCCTTTTCAGATATACCGTTTATATTTTTCCCGAACTCCTTAATGAAGTGATCCAGAAAAAGATCGATAAGAAGCGGTATGTCCTCCGTTCGTTCCCGCAGGGGCGGCAGGGTAATAGGGAAGAAGTTGATGCGATGATAAAGGTCTTCGCGAAAAGCTCCTTTATGAACCATCTCCTGCAAATTCCTGTGTGTTACCGCAATAACCCTGAAATCGGCGCTTATCATCTTGTTGGAACCGACTCTTTCATAGGTTTTTTCCTGCAAGGTCCGCAAAAGTTTGGCCTGCAAATCCATTGGCATGTCCCCGATTTCGTCCAGTAAGACGGTTCCGCCTTGCGCAATATCGAATTTACCTTCCCTGTCTTTGTCCGCCCCGGTGAATGCTCCTTTCACATGCCCGAAAAGCTCGCTTTCCAGAAGATTCGACGGGATACCGGCACAGTTGACGGCTACGAAGTTATTTCCCACTCTTTCACTTGCGTAATGGATGGCATTCGCCAGTATCTCCTTGCCCGTACCGCTTTCACCGTATATCAAAACGGTTGTGTCGGGCAGACCGGCCACCTTCCGGGCGAGTTCCAGAGCCTCTTTCATTTCCTCGGACCTGGTTACGATATTCTGAAAACTGTACTGTTTGCGAAGCGTACTTTTTAACCTTTTGTTTTCCTCTTTCAGTTTGTAGTAACTCAAAGACCGCTGGATCGTTGCAAGTAGATTTTCCGGATCGTAAGGTTTCTGTAGATAATCGTCGGCGCCCCGTTTTATCGACAATACCGCCTTGTTCACCGTCCCGAAAGCGGTCAGCATTATGAACGGAATATCATCATTCATGGATTTCACTTCTTTAAGCAGTTCAAGACCATCCATTTTCGGCATTTGCTGATCCGACAATATCAGATCAACGTGGTTTTTCCCGATTACGTCAAGCGCCTCGATTCCGTTACGCGCCAGCGAACAATTGAATCCCCATTTTGTTAATTTTCCCTTCAGGTGTTCCAACAGATCTTCATCGTCATCGACAACCAGAATTAAAGGTTTTGTCATCCGTTTTTTTCTACAGTTTTGTTTACCGGTATGGCGATCTTTATTTCAACGCCGTTCGTTTTGTCGGCTGTCATGTACACCCTGCCGTTGTGGGCCTTGGCGATGGTATTTACGAGTGAAAGGCCGATTCCGAACCCTCTGGACTTGGTTGTAAAAAAGGGTTCAAAAACTTTGTTGCTGATATCAGGCGGTATGCCGGGGCCGTTATCGGATACGCAAAACTCAACCATTCCGCCGTATGTCCGTGATGAAAGCCGGACGATTGTATCTTTGCCGCCCGCTTCGATGGAGTTGCGAATCAGGTTGGCTATTGCGAGAGTCATCTTGGAAGCATCGGCATGTATAACTGCCGATTTCGGAGTATTCTCCAATAATATCTCGTTATTCACCGCCTCTTTCCTGTAACGAACCTGTTCTTTCGCCATAAAAAGGATGTCGTTCACCGACACTTCCCTGTATTTAAGTTGACGCGCTCTGGAAAACTCAAGCAGATCGTTCATTTTGTAATTCATATCAAAAATTTCGGTTTTTACTTTTTCCAGTGTTTTAGGATTACAACCTTTAGCGTCGTACATGAGATTGAGGATATGGGTTAAACTGTGTCTTATTTCATGGGAAACACCGGCTACGGTGCGGCCTATGGTAACAATATTTTCTTGTTCGATTAATTTCTTTTGATGGTTTTCAACTGTCGCTGCCGTTTGATTAAAGACCTCAACGATTTGTCCGTATTCCCCATGAAACTTCCCATCTATACGTTTATTGCGGGACTTTCCATAAGCAAACATACCGTTGATGATCTTTTGGAGCGGTTTTGATGTTTTTATGCCTGCATAAGCGGCTATGAGAGTGGCAAAAAGCAGAAGTACGAGCGCTAAAACAACAAGAGAATATCGCATTTCAAGAAGCTGATCGAAAAACGTTTTCATGGCGGATTCCGTTATGATTTTCATTTGGACGCCTGGTATGTCGTGATGAGCGATGAATCTTTTCCCGTTGGAAGTTTTAATAACTTTACTTTCTTTTTTCGACGACCAAAAAGGGTGGACCTGTCCTAACTTTGTTTTTTGCTGGTCTGCAACCACAAGTCCGTTTTCAGATTCCACTACCGAAAGTCGTGTTTGCCCCATGGCGTTTATCTCATCTATCCACCACCACAACTTTTTAAGGCTCATACGGGTAATCAAAAGACCGACAGGCTGGTCAAGGTCGTACAAAGGCACGGATATGGTAATGAAAGCCACTCTGTTTGCATTAAAAAAGACCGGAGATATCCACTTTTCCCCTTTTAGAGCGTACTCCAAAGCGGTGGGTTCCGATAATTCCATACCCGGCTCCCGCGGCTCGGACGTGGCGATTTCCCTGCCGACGGAATTCAC
>QIDJ01000006.1 GCA_003228395.1 Flammeovirgaceae bacterium | reverse complement strand
GCATGAGCCTGATCCTCAAAGGTCTTGTTCTGGGCAACGTGGTGGGCCTGGGCCTCAGCTTTATACAATACCGGTTTAAAGTAATAACGCTCGATCAGGAAAGCTACTATATGAGCTATGTACCTATCGAATGGGACTGGTTTGTTGCGATTTTACTCAACATCCTTATTTTTACTGTTGTTTCGGTTGTCATGATATTTCCAGCCAATGCGATCAGCCGGATGAATCCGATCAAATCCATCCGGTTTGATTGAAGGCGCCTGCCTGGATTACTTTATGGGGTTTAGTACCCCAATTACTAAGCGGTACGCAATTTTTTACGATAATTCGTAAGCCGCATGTGCCATACTCCCAGAAAAGCTTCTCTGAATATTCGGATCGACATTTTTGATTTGCCTCGAATCCGGTCCGTAAAAATGACAGGTATTTCTTTGATTGCAAATCCAGCTCTCCAGGCCAGGTATTTCATTTCGATCTGAAAGGCATAACCTATAAATTTAACCTTTGAAAGATCAATGGTTTCAAGCACTGTCCGTTTATAGCAGATAAATCCCGCAGTGGGGTCGGAAACAGGCATCCCGGTGATCCATCGTACATAGACCCCGGCGGAAAGTGATAAAAGTACCCGGTTCAGTGGCCAGTTTACCACATTTACACCGGTTACGTAGCGCGATCCGATAGCAATGTCATACCCGTCATCCATGCAAGCGCTGCATAACCGGATCAGATCCTTTGGATCATGTGAAAAATCCGCATCCATTTCAAGAATGTATTTGTAACCGTATTCGAGTGCAATCCTGAATGCATCGATATAAGCCGTACCCAGTCCTAATTTGCCGTGTCTTTCAATCAAATAAAGCTCCTTATTTTCCGGAGAAATATATGCTTTAACAAGTTCGGCGGTTCCATCGGGCGAATTGTCATCAATAACGATAATATCAAATGGCTTTGGCAATGAAAACACTGCCTGAATGATCTCTTCAATATTTTCCTTTTCGTTGTAGGTTGGAATTATTACGACGCAGTCGTTCACAATAGTTTGTCCCGCAGGTTTAATTATAAAAAATGAATCGGCAAAATTAGAAAAATATAAAGTATATAGTAACTTTTGCTTCTTCATTAACTTATACGTACGTGGCTGAAAAATGTGTTTTTCTTGACCGGGATGGCGTAATAAACAGGGAAAGAGGCGATTATACCTACAAAGTGGAAGATTTTGAGATTATTAAAGGTGTATTTGAAGCATTAAAAGTTTTGAAGAACAGGAGATACCTTATTATCGTCATCACTAATCAGGCGGGCATCAGCAGGGGGATATTTACGCGAAAGGATATGAAGGAATGCCATCTGTACATGCAAAAACAACTGGATTACATGATCGATGACCTATTTTACTGTCCGTACCACCCCGATCAGACGGCCTCCCTAGGCCGTAAGCCGGATTCTCTACTATTTGAAAGAGCCATGGCAAAATACCACATTGATCATGCTGCTTCATGGATGGCTGGAGATAAAGAACGCGACCTGATACCCGCTAAGAAAACCGGTTTGAAAACCATTCTTATTAGCAATGACATGGAATCTGATTATGCTGATTACAATGCTCCGGATTTGATTACAGCGGCAAAGGAGATTATTAATAAACCGTAGCCACGAATTGTGTTCGTGGTAAATGGTGATACAACGGCGTATTTGGTATTATTTCACAAATTTGTACTTTTGCGCTCCTGAAATTCAAAGTGGTTGCATGCTTGATCTTTACATCAATGATGAGACTTCCAGGCTGAAGTCGGTTATTCTGGGTACGGCTATTTCGCTTGGCGGCGTGCCTACCATCAAGGCTGCATATGATCCCAAATCAAGGGTGCATATTCTGAAAGGTACATTTCCGAAAGAAGCGGATATAGCAAATGAAATGGCAGCCTTTGAAAAAGTGCTTAAAAAACATAATGTGGAGGTATTCAGGCCTGCAAACGTGTCCGGTCTTAATCAGGTTTTTTCAAGGGATATAGGATTTGTTATAAATGACAAATTCATAGTTTCCAATGTACTGGATAAAAGAATCCATGAAATTGAGGGTATTGAGTACATACTGGAAAAAATTACTGACCACCGCATCATCCGGCTGCCTGCAGAGGTGAGGGTGGAGGGCGGAGATGTTATGCCCCGGAAAGATAAGCTGTTTGTGGGTTACTCCGAAAAAGATGATTTTGAGAAGTATGAGGTAAGCAGAACAAATGAAGCTGCGCTTGAATTTCTGACAACCGCCTTTCCGGATTTAGATATACTTGGCTTTGAGCTGGAAAAATCGGATACCGATGCGATGTATAACGCACTGCATCTTGACTGCTGTTTTCAACCTGTGGGGAAGGACCAGGCGATTATTTTTAAAGGGGGATTCAAAAATGAATCTGATTATGATTTTTTAGTAGATTATTTCGGCAAAGAAAATATGATTGAAATAAACAGGCTACAGATGTACAATATGTACACAAATGTATTTTCTATTAGTCCGGAAGTGATCGTTTCGGAAATAGGTTTTCGTAAATTGAATTATGAGTTGAGGAATAAGGGATTTATTGTGGAGGAGATACCGTATGCAGAAACGGCCAAGATGGAGGGGTTGCTACGATGTTCCACATTACCGCTTATCAGGGAAAAAACGGCTTAAATTTGAAATCAATGAGAAAACAGGTAACATCTGATATTTTAATGATCCGGCCGGTAAACTTCAGATACAACGAAGAAACGGCATCTAACAATTATTATCAGAAAGTCGTAAATGGACTTACTTCGGAAGATGCCCAAAAAAGCGCGCTCCGGGAGTTCGATGCGTTTGTTGAAAAACTAAGGAATAAAAAACTCAACGTAAAAGTGATAGAAGATACCCAGTCACCCGAAACCCCCGATGCGATTTTTCCCAACAACTGGATTTCGTTTCATGAAGATTGTGCCGTGTATCTGTATCCGATGTTTGCTGAAAGCCGGCGAAAGGAACGGAGAAGGGATATCATTGACCGTTTGGCTGCGGATTATGAAATCAGTGAAGTGGTGGACTACACTTCGTATGAAAATAAACAAAAATACCTGGAAGGCACCGGAAGCATGGTGCTTGACCGGACAAATCAATTAGTGTATGCTGCGCTTTCAGAGCGGACATACCGTAATATTCTCGATCTATTTTGTGAAAAAGCCGGTTACGAGTCCGTAATTTTCAGGGCCAACCAGACCGTGAATGGAGATAGGGTACCTATTTATCACACAAACGTAATGATGTGTATGGCCGAACAATTTTCGGTGATCTGTCT
>QIDJ01000030.1 GCA_003228395.1 Flammeovirgaceae bacterium | reverse complement strand
TATCCTTTTCCTGCCGGTCCCCCATAGAAAAACCGGGAGATTTCAAACTATTGCCGTTACCGCAGCAATTTGAAATCACAGGTACGAGCACATTGAAATACGATGACATCCTGCATTACTATGCATACGGAGAGACGAGCCTTCCACCCGTTGGCGAATTATTGAAAAATATCAACCCGGCGGCGGAACAATCAAAAGCACAAATTATTTACCGTATCGATGAATCACTCGATCTGAAAGCCGAAGGTTATGTCCTGGACATTACGGAGAAACAGATAATCCTCACGGGTAAAGATAAGGCGGGTTTGTTGTATGCATTTATGACACTTGAACAACTCATGGAAGATGCAAAGGAACAAGAGGTTTCCCTGCCTTTGTGCAGCATAAAGGATTATCCCATGCTTTCGTACAGGGCCATACATCTTGATATGAAGCACCATAGGGATAAGATTGATTATTACTACAGGCTTCTGGACAAACTGGCAAAATATAAAGTGAATGCCATCATTGCAGAAATGGAGGATAAACTAAAATATGAACGCCAACCCGAAGTAGGATCTGCAGATGCATTGAGTATAAGTGAATGGAAGAATCTAAGTAATTATGCCAAGGAACGAAATATTGAAATAAGTCCGCTGATACAAGGACTGGGGCATGCTTCCTTTGTTCTCAAGCACGACAAATACAAAGATTTACGTGATGACCCGAACAGTGACTGGGCGTTTAATCCGCTTGATCCTAAAACGTATGACGTACAGTTTGACCTGTATCTGGACGCTATTGAAGCTACACCATACGGCAGGTATTTACATGTGGGAGGAGATGAAGTACATACCACCGGACGCGGCAGTGGAAAATCAGCGCTGGAACTGCAATTGATATGGCTGAACAAGGTATGTGCGTTTGCCCAAGAGCATGACCGTATCCCGATATTCTGGGATGATATGCCCTTAAAACATGCCGGCGTTTATCGGCCGATGTTCAATACCCAGCTTACCAAACCGGAAGTGGACAGTATATGGGCGGAAAACGAACATAAACTACTGGCGTTTCTGGATCAGTTTCCAAAAAACTGCATTTATATGCGGTGGAACTACAGTTCTCCCCAGGCAATAGGAAACAGTAAGGCAATGGAATGGTTTCGAAATCACGGCTTGCAGGTGATGGGAGCCACCGCAGGACAGACCCGGTGGGTATTGATGCCCCAAAATGAAAGCAATATGGATAATATCAGGTCCTTTGCGGTCACTTCTATAAACAATGGCCTTGACGGGCTGTTATTAACCTTATGGGACGATGACTCTCCGCATTTCGAGCTTTATATGCGGGGTATAATTGCCTTTGCCGAATACACCTGGACGGGGCAAAAGAGAACAAAACAGGATCTAAAATCGGCATACCGGCAAAGGGAGTTTTCCGCCACGCTGGCAGATAGTGCGTACGCATTTATAGATCAGTTGGAGGAGCCGGTCGCATTTTGGAATGATGCATTATTAAAAGACTATCGACGTACCCGCTTACGAAGGCTGGATAATCCCATGGACGAGGCCGTCATTGATTTTCCGGATAAGAATAATAAAGGGGAATGGAGTAAACTGTATGCGGTGCGTTTGGTGAGGGCCTCTGCCGTTTTACACCAATGTGACAGTGTAGCCGCGAAAATTGCTACGATGAAATTGCAGGCAGTGCGTAATATATATACGCTTGAAGTATATGAACAGGTAAACGAACTGACACGATTTGCGCCAAAAGCATTGCTGGCTTTAAAAGCGTACGATATGGCACAAGATGCGCAACAGGAGTCCGATGCCCTGAAAAGGATCAGGCAACTTCCCGGAGAATTTGATGTACTGAGAGAAAAATTTGAACGGGTATATAGTGAAACACGCATCCTGACAAAACCGGAGAATTATATCCTCTACATCCTAGATCAGGATCATCATTTTCATCTGGCAAACCAGACGATTTCATTCAACTGGCAATTTAATGCCGAACTATTATTTCTTGAGAAAATCGGGAAATAAAAGAACCCCACGAGGAATTTAAGCTCATCACTGATTGATATCAGCGTGTTGAGCCGCCCTTTGAGTGTCTTGTGAGTAGTGTTGTTGGTAATGAAATTAGGTGCCATTCATTCAAAGATTTTCTTTTATTTTTTTTATCACTTCACCGATGATCCTTTCGGCCCCGGTTGTTTGTTTTCCGGTGAGCTGATGCCCCAGGCTGGAGCCCCAATGCCGGAGCATGTTTTGCAAATCTACACTGCCGGTTAAATCCTCCGGGCCGGAATAAGGCAAATTTTTATGGGCCATTTTTTGTAAAAACACCGGCTTCACACTTTGCCAGTCGGCCGATGAAAAGCCGCGGGTAAGGTAATACAAATCATAAAAATCGCGCGGAGCTGTATAGGATCGCTGTCGCAACGCCCGGAGCTTCTCTGCGATGATCTCATCCGGTCCATAGCAATAAACCCCGGGGTTTTCTGCGATTAACAGGTCGGAGTAGGTATGAAACAACGGCTTCAACAGCGGCTTGGTAACGATCAGCTCATCGGTTGAAATTTCGAGTTTAAAACGGGTCAGCCAGCGCGACACAGCGGGCGGCTGCTCAACCTTCGAATGGTTGGCGCCCCAGTACCGGATATTCACCCGGAGCCCTTTCGGAACATCGTTTGAAATTAGCGGGATTATTTCTTCGGCATCAAACAAAATGCCCGAATGCCCGCTCACCTTTTGCAATACAGACTGCAGATCGTTATCCGTAAACACAAAATGCGGCTGTGCTGAGCTGAAGTCAAGATCTTCGGAAAACCGGTAATCCGGAAACCAGCATTTGCGCAGGCAGGTTCCGCCTTTGAATATCAGCATGTCACCGAAAAATTCCGAAAATCCGGCCAAAAAATGCCCCAGTACATAATCCTTGTCCACAATGTCGGGAGAAACGCCCCAACTTTCCGATTTTTCCATTATTTCGTGACGTAGGATCATCAGTACGTATTGTTCAATATATCCAGAATTTGTTCAGGCGTCATATTCATGCGCAGTTTCCAGCACGGGTCAAATTTTCCCGTATCCGGGCCGGCAGGATCGAACGGAATATAACGTTTGCCGGTATGCCGGAGGGCAAAGTCAACAAAGGGCTTCAGGGAACGCTTGGCGGTGAGTTCGGCCAGATAGCCAATCCGCTTGATAATGGATTTTTTGTTGTACGTCCGGGTGTATTCGATCAACTTGTCGCTATCAGTATCGGCACGGACAAAGGCGCTGAGCAGGTCGGGCCAGCCGCCTGCGTATTTAGGCAGGTCGAAACAA
>QIDJ01000347.1 GCA_003228395.1 Flammeovirgaceae bacterium | reverse complement strand
ACCATATCTTATACTGAAGTGGAGCTCTTACTGGCGAGAAAAGAAGAGTAGTTTTATCATTTTGTGTAATTTTCTTATTTAAGGATGCACTTTTTATACAAAAAAAATATGTTTTTACTTATGTTTACGTAGGCTTAAAACCAGAGCCCTGAAATTTTTAACATTTTTTATCGAATTTATGGCGTTTAGACTTTTACTGGCTTGTTTATTATTATCCGGCTTTGTAAGTGCACAAAATGTTCAGTGGGCAAGCAGGGTTATTGAGTTTTCTTCCGAGTTAACTGACATTCAGTATTCTGCTGACCAGGCATTGGGCAAACCCAATGTGTTGCCGGTAGGAGGCGAAAGCCCGAATGCCTGGACTCCGGACCGGCCCAACAAACCCGAGTTTTTAAAAGTAGGATTCGAAAATCCAATGCGTATTATGCAGATTATGATCGCAGAGTCCTATAGCCCCAGTGCAATAACTGCCGTATATGCCTACGACTCACAGGATCAGGAACATCTGATTCATTCATTTCAGCAGGGCCAGATACCTGTAAATGGAAGACTGCTGATTATTATCTTTGATAAGACGTCCTACCGCGTTTCCGCCGTAAAGGTTGAGCTCGATGGATCTGTAGTACCGGAATTTTACAGCATCGATGCTATAGGTATTTCAGATTCTCCGATTCCTTTTGAAGTGGATGTTAGCCTGCCTGAAAACCTGAACGCCGAACTATCTACCGAGCGGCTGAGTGAAAAGGTAAACAGCCCGTATAAAGAGTATAAACCACTGCTTGCTCCCGATGGTAAAACACTTTTTTTCAGCAGGCAGAATCATCCGGGCAATGTTGGCGGTGAAGACGACCCGGAGGACATCTGGTATTCTGAACTGGACGAAAGCGGCGAATGGAAAGAGGCGGTAAATGCCGAAAAACTGAATACCCCCGGACCCAACTTCATCAGTGCGCTCACACCTGACGGGTCAACGGTGGTCATGCTGCTTGGCAACAGGTATAAAGATAATGGCAAGCTTGAAGCGGGTGTATCAATTGCCACCAAAGAAGGTGATAAATGGGGAGCCCCGCAAAACCTTGAGATAACCAATGACTATAATTATTCTGAAAAGGCTAATTATTTCCTATCCAACAATCGTCAGGTACTTTTTCTTGCTGTAGAAAGAGATGACACCAAGGGAGACAGGGACATTTATGTGAGTTTTCTGATGGACGACGGTATATGGACCGAACCGATGAATATCGGGCTGAATGTAAATACCGCTGCCGATGAAAGTGCACCGTTTCTGGCGGCTGATGATAAAACCCTGTATTTCTCATCCAATGGGTACTCAGGTTTTGGCGGTTACGACATATATGTAACCAACAGGCTGGATGATACATGGCTGCATTGGTCTGACCCGCAAAATATGGGTCCGGAAATTAATACCGATCAGGAAGACTTGTTTTTTTATATTCCGGCAATAGGTAACTACGCCTATTATTCAAGAGGGGTGAATGAAAACGATGCTGATATTTACAGAGTATCGCTTCCGCTCACTATTATGCCAGAACAGGTTATAATTGTAAAAGGGAAAATAATAAACTCGGAAACCGGTGAGCCTATCGAAGCTAAAATAATTTACGAGCGTCTGAGCGACGGCCTGCAAGTGGGTATTACAAAATCAAGTCCGGAAACCGGTGAGTTTGAAATCGTGTTACCGGTAGGTGATCTTTACGGATACCGGGCGGAATCAGATGGATTTGTGGCAATATCAGAAAATATTGACCTGAGAGACACTGACAAAGATTATGAAAACATATCCCAGAACCTGAAACTGGTTCCGATAATTGTTGAAGTTACGATTGTAATGAACAACATATTCTTCGACTTTGACAAGGCTGTTTTAAAACCTGAATCAAAACCTGAGCTTGATCGCATAGTTGCGTTTCTTGAAGATAATGGTACCATCAAAATCGAAATTTCAGGCCATGCCGATGCGACCGGTCCTGAAGAGTACAATCTTGGGTTATCACACCGGCGTGCAAATTCGGTACAAAAGTACTTTTTGGATAAAGGGATAAGTTCGGAAAGGATCACAGTTACATATTTTGGCGAATCAAAACCTGTGGCTACCAATGATACCAGGGAAGGAAGAAAGCAAAACAGGAGAGTGGAATTTAAAATTGTTGAAAAGTAAATCCTGATTTTTAACGCTGAGGGCTATGAAAAAAATACTAATCATTACTTTTATCATATTATTGCCGGCAATGATACTGGCAGACACGGGAATGGCTCCGGACACCATTGTGACGGTATCGGGCAAGGTTATTTCTGATGATAGCAAAGAACCACTAAAGGCGATTGTTGAATACAAAAAACTACCTTATGGCAGTGAAGTTGGCACTATAAGTTCTGATGACAACGGTGAATTCACCATTTACCTTCATGACAATTCCAATTATTCAGTAAAAGTGGCTTCGGAGGGGTTTTTCTCTCATTTCGAAGATCTGAATGTGAATCAGGTTATGGGGCCGGATGGAAATATTACCCTGAATATTTCACTCGCATCAGGAGATGTGGGTTATGTATTTAAACTGAAAAATCTGATTTTTGAACTTGGCAGCTATGAAATAACTTCTGCTTCATTTGGCGAACTTGATAATCTTGTTTCCCGGCTTAACGAATACCCCAACATGGTAATCCAACTGGAGGGACATACTGATTTCCAGGGAAATGCAGACGCCAACATGAAGTTATCGGAAGACAGGGTGAACGCCGTCAAAAACTATCTTGTTTCCAAGGGAATCAATACAGAAAGGATCAAGACTAAAGCTTTTGGGGGTACCAAGCCGGTTTCCAAAGAAGCTACACCGGAGGCGCGCCGGCTCAACCGTCGGGTAGAAGTGCGGATTCTGAAAGTGGAGTAACAAGGTCCTCCAGAATTACGTTCATTATAGGCGAAGCAACGGAATTCTCGGAAGAAATATTTACGCAAAACCCGACTTATGTTTAAAAATCTATAAAAAATGGAGTTCACATTATAATTTAGGCTGTATCTTTAGAGATTGTTGATTTTGTGGAATGAGAAGCGCTTTTATAGCTATATTAATTACCGGGTTATTGATTTCAGGGTTAAGGGCTCAGCAAGACCCTCAATATACCCAATACATGTTCAATCAGTTGTTTTACAACCCCGGATTTGCCGGAGTTGAAGGCGCCCCAAAGTTTACCTTATTGCACAGAACCCAGTGGGCAGGTTACAAATCTTCATTTGACAGCAAAGGAGCCCCCCGCACGACTACTATAAATTTTTCTACACCTATATATAAGTTCCAAAGTGGATTTGGCG
>QIDJ01000184.1 GCA_003228395.1 Flammeovirgaceae bacterium | reverse complement strand
TTTTTCATAGACATTACGGAAGACGAGTCTGGTCATAGAATAAATGGGGGTATCATAAGTTAGGCAAGCGCGTATGCATATGCCACAAAATGAATTATTGTTAATTTAACTTTTTATAACTAATGGAGATGCCGGATCTGCTTGACTTGTCGATCGTGGTCTCGTAATTGTCCAGTTTTTGAATGGTTTCAACAAATTCTTTTACACCGCCAAAATTGTTCCGCACATTATGGGCGGTAAAACATTCGCCAACTTTAAGAAAGGCATACCCCCGACTAACGAAAACGCCGTTCAGACGACTGAGTGACTCATTTTGGCTTGTGGCAATCATAAACGGCGTTCTCCGGATCTTCATGGATTGGTTCTGGCATTCACTTAAGGGAATAACAGGACACACTGGAGTACCTTGAATGACTATCTCGATTTCTTCCAAAGTATTTTAAGAAATTAATGGACTTTTACATTTTAAATGAGTACATTACCTTGCTTACTATTATTTACAAGTTGCGTTTAATTAAATTATCATCTACAATAAATAGTCTCAACTATGGTAAACTTTAAACCAAAACTGGTAAAAAAAGATCAACAAAAATCAGTGAAAAGTTATGAACCGGTTACCAAATATATGGCCAGGGATCTGGTAACTTTTAAACGTGATACTGATATTAACGAAGTAATTGATACACTGCTGGAAAAAAAGATATCAGGCGCTCCGGTCCTAAATGATAATAATGAGATTATCGGTTTGATCGACGATAAAGATTGTCTGAATGTGTTAGTGGACAGTGTGTATCATAATTTACCCATTAGCAAAAGAATTGTGGATACTTATATGACCGATATGTACAAGACGGTCAGCATTGATTCTGACATTATTGATGTAGCCAATGAATTTCTAAAATCTAACTTCAAGAGATTTTTAATAGTAAATCACAATGGGAGACTGATGGGGCAAATAAGTCGTGGAGATATTCTAAAAGCTATACAAACAGTCAATCAAACGAATTGGCATAACCAAACTGACGTATAATTTGTCGGTATTTTACCAGTCAAGAAAAGTTTCCACTTTAAGCGGCACATCCATGTGCTCGACAATGTTTTCAAATCTCCGTTGCTCTCCCGTCTTGAATTTTTCCTGATCTTGATTTTTAGTTCATACTTATTTCTAATTGCTAAAGTACGCCGATAGCTCTTTCATTAAAAAATTCTTTTACACCTCCAAAATTGTTACGCACATTATGGGTGGTAAAACAACCGCCAATTTTCAGCTTTGGGTCCACATCTTTAAAGTATTGGGTGTACCAGTACTTGTCGGCATCTGAAAAGACGAAATCACAATAATAAAATGGGAAATTATCACTGAGTTCTTTCAGGGTGTATGCAACATATATCAGTACGTCACTGTAACTACCCTCTTCCAGCACTATTATTTCCTGTCCGATAATTTCCAATTCCGGATTACCGGGATTACATCCTGGAAGGATCGTTGAGAAAATCACAGGGATACTGAGAAATATCAATGTGAATACAAACCTCTTCCAAAAATTGCGCAGTATTGTTTTTATTGATATAGGGTAAATCACGGCAAATGATAACTTTGAATAAATAAATATGATCAATAAAATGTTTTAAAACTAACTATTGATTCCACATATCATTCGTTTGCGACTAATATAATTTACCAGATAAACTCATTAGGAGTCAATATCTGCAAGATTAAATTTAATTGTAAATCATGATCATTATCCCCGTTTGCGATGATTTTATCAATCTGTGCAGAGATTAAAAATGTATAAATATGGATATTTGCGGATATTCGCGGCTATTAAAACCTAAAGAAAATATTACTTGTTTCAATTTATTCCGTGTAATACGTCTGCTTTAACAACCTTTCCAATTCTGCCTTCGTTTCACGGATTGCAGAGGCAGCATCCGGATCATTTATCAAATTATGAAGTTCATAGGGGTCTTCCTGCAAATCATAAAATTCATCCATGTCGGCTAAATCAACGTAGTGGATATACTTATACCTGTCGGTGCGAACTGCTTTGTACCCCATATTAACGATACGCTCGAAAACGTGGTCGCTGAAATACTCGATGAGAAATGAGGTTCGCCAGTTTTCAGCCTTTCCTTCAAACAATGGCGCTAATGAGCGTCCCTGAAAATGTGCATTCACCGTTTGTCCGGCCAGATCAATTAATGTAGGTGCTAAATCCAGACTCAGAACCATTTGTTCCGGTGTAGATCCCGGATTGATTTTCGGAGGGTAACGGATAAGCAGCGGGATGCGGATAACCTCTTCATAAGCTAACCTGCGCTCTTCGCTCAGACCATGTTCTCCATACCAGTAGCCATGATCACTGGTAATTACGATTACGGTGTTGTCCAACCGGCCATCGGTCTCCAATGCTTCCAGCAATTTACCAAGCCCGTCATCTACAGCCATAAGCATTTCGGCACGTTCGCGTATGGTTTTTTCCGGGGTTACGGTTTCTTCTGACAACAAGGGTAGGTCATTGATTTTGCGTGCAAGCGCGGGTTTATCAGTGGGAGGAATGCCGTAATTTGGCCTTTTGGCGAATACCTCATCTTTGTACATGCCTTTATGCCGGTCAGCAGCCACAAAACCACCTCCGTCAATAGCCGTTACGCTGCCGTCATCATGTTGCACGAAATTAGGGTGGAGCGCTTTATGTGAAAGATAAAGCAAGAAGGGTTCTTCACGCTCCGTATTTATAAATTTCAGGGCAAAGTCTGTAAGTATATCGGTTGTATAACCGTTTACCACCTGCATGTTCCCATTCACGTTCAGATAGGGATCATTGGCTTCACCCTGGCCTTTTAATGCTACCCAGTAATTGAATCCGGGCCGGCGGCTATTATCGTTACCCATGTGCCATTTCCCGATAAAAGCCGTTTCGTAGCCCAGGGTATCCAGTTTGGCAGGAAAGGTCCGCAGCCTGTGGCTTTGTTCGTTTCTGGCAAGATTGTCTTCAATGCCGTTGGAGTGGGCGTACAAACCGGTAAGAAATCCGGCACGGCTCGGCGAACAAAGGGGCATGGTAGTAAATGCATTTTTAAAAAATGCTCCTTCGGCAGCTATCCTGTCAATATTCGGTGTCCGGAGATAGGTATGTCCTGCCGCGCCAAACTCATCCCAGCGCATATCATCTACCAGTACAACAATGATATTCGGAGAAACTGCTTCAGATTGGCCGGTGTCGAAGGTCTCGGTAGTACTGGAAGTGCATTGTGCTGAGACAACAATGACAACAAGGATGAAAAAGTGGTTTAAATATTTCATTTAAATATAGCTTTTATCATCTTAATTGACGGCACTTATTAATTTGCAATAGCGCTGAGCCACGCATCAGGACAGATCTGGTTACCTCCAAAACCGGCATTGATTTCAGGGCTGCTATAAGCCTGCCAACATAACTGATGTCCTCTTCGCCGGCATCTCAAAAAATGACTTTCCCTGTTTGTCCAACCCATAATTCTTCTATTTTTATCATATTCCAAACGACATTTGGATAGCTGGCATCCGGGGGGCCCTCGAAACCGGGAATGTATTTATAGCAAAGCCATGGATACTTGTTGACCTGTCGATTGGCAGCCGTACGAATAATCGCATTTTGTTTCTTCATCGGCATGACCTCTAAACCAAAAAGCAGATGGCCCCAAAGTGAAGCGTGAGGGCGATATTTACTATTTTCGAATATTTATAATCCGGCCGATCATCCTGATCATAAAGGGGTCCTATTACCAGGGGCATTGTATATATCTTATTGTTATCAATTTGCATAATCTTTCAAAATATGGTTTAAGAAATATTCTTATCTTGGACTCCTGATCCAAACTTGTAAATCATGAAAAAATACGTAATTGCAGTGATGATTCTAATTCCACAATCCCTGTTATGTCAGGATTGGGAAACTGTTGAGATAAAAACACACAAAATCAACGATAAAATCAGTGTGCTGGAAGGCCGGGGTGGAAATGAGCTGTTTGCAAAAAAGGGAACCGTGATCCTGGCACAGGACAATGTGAGAAAACGGATGAGTGCTGATCAGTTTATGGAATGGATGGACCGGCAGGTACCGGCTTCTCCAAAAGCTGCCCTGCCCGTAATCACCTTTCAGGATAAGGTCTCTTTTTACCTGAACAATGAAGAAACCAAAGTGATACCGGGCCATGGTCAGATTTCCCTGAAAAGCGACCTGGCAAAATTCAGGGATCAGTTGATTGATATACGCTCCAAGATTATGCCCATGATAGAGGCCGGGAAAACACGGGATGAAGTGATTTCCGAAAATCCCATCGCCGGTTATGATGAACTATGGCCGAATGGATTCGTGAAAGGGAAAGATTTTTTACTGCTTGTATATGACGGCCTGAAAGCAGGTAATTGAAAGTGTTTCTTAATTGTATATGACTCCCAAAATCAAACATAATTGACTATGAAAACCATATTAGGCGCCGGCGGCGCCATTGGTACAGAACTTGCCAAATCGCTAACCCAATACACCCAGAATATCCGGCTTGTGAGCCGCCAGCCAAAAGCAGTTAATGAATCCGACCAGCTATTTCCTGCTGATCTTACCAAACCTGAAGAGGTAGTAGCTGCGGTGGAAGGCTCGGATGTGGCGTACCTGACGGTTGGACTGCCTTACGAGATCAAAATCTGGGAATCCACCTGGCCGGTGGTGATGCAAAATGTGATTGATGCCTGCAAAATCCACGGCACACGGTTGGTTTTCTTTGACAATATTTATATGTACGACCCGGTATGCATGGCCGACATCACCGAAGAGGCTCCCATTCGCCCGGTGAGTAAAAAGGGCATGGTACGGGAGAAAATTGCCCGGATGCTGATGGAGGCTGTTGAAAAAGGTGCAATTACGGCCCTGATAGCACGGTCAGCCGATTTTTACGGACCATCGATTTCCAAAACAAGTGTGCTGACCGAAACAGTGATGAATAACCTAGCCCGGGGTAAAAAAGCCCAGTGGCTTGTATCATTGGATTGCCTGCATTCGTTTACCTACACCCCGGATGCCGGTCGGGCAACGGCCTTCCTGGGAATTACGGAAAGCGCTTATGATCAGGTATGGCACCTGCCCACGACATCCGACCCGCCAACCGGAAAGGAATGGATTGACCGTTTCGCCGAAGAAATGGGTGTAAAACCGGGCTATCAGGTAGCGCCGAAATGGCTGATACGTGCCATGGGACTTTTCATGCCCATTATGAAAGAACTGCCGGAAATGATGTACCAGTATGACCGCGACTACGTGTTTAACAGCAGCAAGTTTGAAAATGAATTCATTTTTCAGCCAACTTCTTATCAGGAAGGGATTCGCCAGATAGTGGAAACGGATTATCGCACCACCCGCATAAAAGGTTAAGAAGGTTTAATGTTTTATCAACCC
>QIDJ01000292.1 GCA_003228395.1 Flammeovirgaceae bacterium | reverse complement strand
AATTATACCTTTTTTAAAAGAAGTCAGCCACACCCCTTCGATCCCCTGAAGGGGAAGCCCCACCCGATCCAGGCTGCACGCAGTGCAAGCAGCATGACAACAGGGATAAGTGAAAAATGAAGCATTTGCGGCAGCCAGTTCCAGCCTGACAGAAGCAGCGCCATGACAATTGCCGTTACCCTGAAATACCAAACGACAAAAGGCCGGTTACCGGTTTTCAGGAGCATAAAAGCCAGCACAATATGAACAGGAAATGCCCACAATATATTGAGATTATTGGCTGCCGCCGCATGGTCGGTGGCAAACCACAGTAAGGAGAGAAAAATACCTAGAAATCCGGTGATAAAGAATAGTCCGAAATCCAGATAGTTACCTTTTGTTTGTTTTTTCCGGTTTACCCACGTTATAGCAATCCCGGTCAGCAACAGTAAAGTAAACACCAGCAGCGGAGTAATAATTGTGTTTGATTGAGTTGGCGTATTTTTAAATACCACATTATGTGCTTTTACAACCGGTCGCTCCCGGCCATCAGGTGTGGTTAGCCAGGCATGTTTGAAACCGGATTCAATATAATCGGGTATATACATGTATTCGTAGGGTGAGAGGGGTTTATCCATAGGCATTCCCAGGCAAAAATCAATACCCAGATCACCCCATGGAAATTTATCCAGCAGATATTGATCGGTTAGTTCCCGTACGGTTAGCTGTGTGTCGATATAGCTGCCGTCAAACCGGATTGAATCTTCAAAGACGGCGACAAAAACGTCCCTGATACGCGTGGCGCAATTGTCATAGAAATAATCGTAATAGTAGCTGGCATTCTCCGGCCGGGCGTTGTTATCCAGAAAATCAAAAACCCGCTGCCGCTGCCCCGGATCAAGTTCTAGCACCTGCTCGTGAATAAACCGGTTGTAGTAAATATAATAACGCTTGAGCTGGCTGTAATCATAAACCGATAATTTGTAAAGCAAATCACCGCGAGAAAAATTGAGATAAAAGTTCGGTTGATCGAAGTCGAAAGTTCCGTAGTTGTAGGCAAGGTCGATTCCATTTTCAGGATCGTGCACACGAATGGCATTGTGCCCGAAAGCGGCATACAATATATGTTGATCAGGACCCATGGTGATCACGCTTATCTGTGAGTGATCAGAAAGCCGGATATTTACGGTTTCCTGTCCGTTTACAGATGTATGAATGAGCACTATGCAGAGGCTTACCAATACATTTATCAAGCAATTTTTTAAATCGAGATACCCCATAGCAATTTTTTTCAGCTGCCAATTTAAAAATTTAGACGTAGATTTAACTAATGAACCCGCAGTAGTTTATGAAACCCCGACTGGACGATACATTGAATTTACTTTCAAAACTTTCGAAAAGGAAGCTTAAAAATGTTACACAGGTTCTGTCAAGTTATTATCAGTCGCGTATTACCGGCAAATCCGTGCTTCGTGGCATGCCGGTAAGCTTATCCATAGAGCCAACCACTTCCTGCAACTTACGCTGTCCGGAATGCCCGAGCGGGCTGCGTTCGTTTTCGCGCCCTACAGGAATGTTGTCCCGGGAGCTGTATGAAAAGGTGCTGGATGAATTATCACCCGATTTGATTTACCTGATTTTGTATTTTCAGGGTGAGCCATACCTGAACCCCCATTTTTTCGATTTTGTTCGTTATGCTGCTAACCGGAAAATCTATACGGCTACTTCCACCAATGCCCATTATCTTGATGAAGAAAGCGCGCGTGCAACAGTGGAATCAGGCCTTAACCGGCTAATTATTTCCATGGACGGATCAACGCAGGAAACGTATGAAAAATACCGTATTGGAGGTTCGATTGACAAAGTATGGAGCGGCCTTGAAAATATTGCAAACTGGAAAAAAAAGCTGCGGTACCGCACGCCGCACGTGATCCTGCAATTTCTAGTAATGGGCCATAATCAGCACGAGATTGAAGCTATCAGACAAAAGGGTGAAAGGAGGGGGGCCGACGAAGTGGTATTAAAAACCGCCCAGATATATGATTTTGAGAAGGGCTCCCGGTTCATTCCGGATATCGGGAAATACGCAAGATATGCCCGGAATGGTAACGGGAAATGGCATATTAAGAATGAGCTGCTGAACCGGTGCTGGAAGATGTGGCACAGCAGCGTGATAACCTGGGATGGCCGGGTGGTACCCTGTTGTTTCGATAAAGACGCCGGCCACCAGATGGGCAGTTTGTCCGGGCATTCTTTCAGGGATATCTGGCAGGGGGAAAGTTATCAGAATTTCAGGAAGTTACTGCTAAGGTCGCGTAGGACTATTGATATCTGCCGGAATTGCACGGAAGGTACAAAGGTAGAAATATAAGGATAGTCAGTGACTTTTGATTTCATTTATTCATTTTCAGTTACAAGCTCTTTGCACCTAATTTTTTATGGAGCTATCAGGATAATATGTGAAGATGGGTATATTGAAAAACAGAAGCACTTTTTTATCTCTCAGGAAGTACTTACTTTTGTTTATACACATTTATTTAGTTTTAATGAAAAAGGTCACTTTACACATACCTGATCATAAATATCTGTTCTTTATGGAGCTTTTACAAAACCTTGGCTTTGATAAGTCGGAAGATATTGAGGTTCCTGAGTGGCAAAAGGAGGTTGTACGCAACAGAATCAAAAATACAAATCCAGAGGAGTACCTTTCCTGGGAAGAAGTTGAAAATCAACTCAAAATTGATTAATGAAGCGTAATTTCAAGGTCAGGTACAACCCGCAGATTTACCTTGACATACAGAAAACGGTTGATCACTATCATAGAGAAACGGGTAATAATGAACTTGGAAAACGATTTGTGAAAACGGTAAAAACTGAACTTAGGAGGCTGAATAAATCTGCTTTACACTATCAGATAAGGTATGACGACATTCGCTTTCTTCCCATTCCTTCTTTTTCTTTCATGGCTCATTACAGAGTGGATGAAGAAAGTAATATGGTAAGTGTGGAAGCTATCATTCATACCAGTGAAAATCCTGACAAATGGAAGGACAGGACTTAAGAATAATATGAAGTCTTCCCTGCCTTCTCCCGAAACTTCAGGATTCTGACCGACGGAAAATATACTATATCCAGTTGTTTCTTGATACACGAAACAAGGATAGGGATGAGGATGCGATGGTTCAGGAAAACAGGTGCATTTCCGGGCTAATGGTAACAAAATCGAAAAAACGTCCCATTATCTCGTAAAAATTTTAGGGATATTGGTACATTTAGTGGTGTTTATAACAAGTTGAACGAAACCTCCTAACGTCGATAGAAGGAAATTTTGATTAACTTTTGGGTTGAACTTAAAAGTTAATC
>QIDJ01000386.1 GCA_003228395.1 Flammeovirgaceae bacterium | reverse complement strand
CCGAGGGGCAGCGCAGGCCGATAGCTATCGGCCTTGTGAGACGGCGAGACTCGTGACATTCTTATATTTAGTAGTTTAAAAAAGTTAAAGGCACAAGTCAGGCCTGCGCTCTTGCCCTCGCCAGGACTTGAGCCAGCATGGTGGGATTTCCCTACAACCACTGGTTCGGAAGTTACTTCCGGACCTGCGAAGTTTGCTGCTGAGTCCCATCTGGCGAAAGTCTTCCAGCGCAGGCCACGTGAGATGGCGAGACTTTGTGTGAATCCGCACGCATTACGCGATGGGCATTTCTACGTAGCGCTGCGGGCCTTCACCCTGGCTAAATGCACGCGAGTGGTCAGGCCTGCGCTCTTGCCCTCGCCAGGATTTGCACCAGTGGAATACCATACCACGCTCTAATAACTTCTTTCCCGAATTGAATTCTGGTCAATCACAGTCAACCGGTTGGTGAATACATGACCTTTTTCAATAAGATCGAATAAAATCCGGGCAGGTTCATCGGGTTCAAACTCATTTAGTCTGAAGTAAACTAACCCACCGGAAGGTTTAAAACCGTATTTGAAAACAAGTTCACCATAATCACTGTCATGGGTTAAGACAGTTCTTTTTTCCATAATCGCCTGATTCATAACTTGTTCGTCCGAAATACCAGGTGTATCCTCTGCAACCCACGTAACATCAACTCCCTTATTTCTAAGCCATTCTACACTTGCTCCGGCAAAGTTTTCATCAGCCAAAAACTTCACGAGGATATTTTCGATCTAAGTTCCACCATTAGGCCATCCTTGACACAATCATTCAGATAGGCAAATACAGCCTGAATATCCTCTTTTGTTAAATGTGGATAGCTTTCAAGAATAGTTTTTTCAGACCATCCGTTGGCAAGTCTGTCCAAAATAAACTCAACTGAGATTCTTGTCCCCTTTATGACAGGTTTGCCCAATAGAATTTTTTTATCCGATACGATTCGGTCTTGCCAGTTCATATAACAAAAATACGAGATAAATATCAAATGGTTTTAACAGCGGGCACTATACATAAGATGAAATAAAAAAGAAGGGGCGAAATTCTTCGAGGATTGCGTAACCACAAGGGGCTCGCGAGGAGCCACGGAGGGTATAGAGGTCGTCCCAAATAATAAAAATAACAATACGACCAGGGAAATCGTAGCCTCGGATTGCATCGTAGCCCCGGATTGCATCGTAGCCTCGGATTGCATCCGAGGCGATTCAAAATCCAACCTCTCATTACCCGAAAGAAGGGGCTGAAACTCCTCAAACCAGCGCGGAAGTTACTTCCGTGCTTAAAGCTATTGAAGGTTGAATTTGGTAAAACGGCACGCATTATGCATCCTCCATGGGAGTCTCCGAAGGAGTCTCCAAAGGTGTCCTACGGACCTACGGACCTACGGGATAAATGCGCGAATAGGAGGGTCCGGAAGTAACTTCCGAACCAGTTTTATTTCTAAATCAGCACGCATTAAAAATGCGCGCGAGAGTTCCGAAGTTGACCTGTTAAAAGCAATTAAATTTGAAATAATCGCAGAAAATTCTCCTTATTGGTATTTACACTGTATGATTCTTCCACTGTTTTTCTTCCTGCTATCCCGAATTTTTTGCGCAATCCGGGGTTTTCGATCACCAATTGCAGCTTTTCGACCCATTCTTCGTGCGATGAAGCCAGAAATCCATTTTCATTATCACAGATCAATACGGAATTAACGCCTACCGGGGAGGCCACCACCGGAATTTCAAGCGCCATAAACTGCAGCGCCTTGAACCCGCATTTTCCTTTTGACCACTCATCATCGGGTAACGGCATAATCCCGATATCAATCCTGCGCAGGTCTTCCACTTCGGTTTTTTCCGACCACGGCCAATACCGCAGCGATTTCAGCGGCCATGCAGGTTTTTTATTTGAAATGCATAAAAATTCCAGCCTGTATTTTTTTTCAAGTTCTTCCATTACGCAAAGAATCGGTTCCAGGTATTTCATGGTGCTGTGGGTTCCGGTCCATCCAATGACGATATCAGTTGTATGGTTTTCGTTGTTTTCATGTTTTGTAGTGGCAACATGATACACCGGATCGATGGTAGTAGGATTCAGCACAACACGGGTGTTATACAGCCCGGCATATTCAGCCAGGTAGCTGTTACCGGCGCTTACTTTCCATGCCCGTTTGCAAACGGAGGCTGTTTTATTACGCCATTTCAGCCAGGCAACCAGTGAGTTTTCCTGCAAATCATCGGGCAGCCACAATGCATCGTCAAAATCATAGACAATCTTTTTACCGGCTATTTTTGCAATCCACCATTCAAACAGGGGCGGCCCGATCGGCGCGGCTTCGCGGTGTATAAAAACAAAGTCGTAACCCCGGAGGTGCAGCATTTGCCCCATACGGCGTGCAAATCCGTTGATAACCGCCCACAATTTTCGCATTCGATGACCTTTTGTGTAAAGAATATCCCAGCTTTTATTGTCCAGAAAGGATTGCACGGTGTACGCGATATTTTTTTCTTCAAGAAAACGAAAATATTGCTCAAACCGGAACCGCTGCGACGGAGCCCGGTTTAACGGATAGGGAACAAGAAAAAGAATGGTCATTTTTTAATCTAAAATCAGGTATAACCTTTTTTTATGGCATTGGAATCAATTTTTTGCCCATTTTTCGCCATTTTTCAGGACAGAGAATTGATACTTCATTCTCAAACATAATTACTATTTATTCTTTGTGAGCCTTTGTTTTTCCTTTGGGAACCTCTGTGTAATATCCCTGCCGCCTGCCGTTCACAAAGGTAAGATAAATACATTTTTTACTTTTAACATCACTGGGTTTCAAAATAAGATTTAACCCAAATCCATATGCTCTTGCATTATAAAGTGAAGTCAAGCCTGGTTTACCCCCAAAATACAAACACCTGATAAACTATCCGGACTGGCGGTATAATTTTAACAGAATAGCGCTACCCTGAAGCGGCGAAATGTTGCCTTCAGAGACACTTTTTTCGATACGCGATAATTCGTTTTGTATCTGCCTGCTATGAAAAAAATCAGCCTCCAGTTTGTTTTTTATGTATTGATGCAACCAGCGTACATGTTGTTCTTTCCTGTTATTGTTGAAATATCCCGATTGTCTGGTATGTTTTTCATAACTCACTATCTCCTCACATATTTTTTCAATACCCGTATTTTTCAAAGCCGAGCATGTCAGCGCCTTTGTTGGCCTGCCTGATTCGGAAGGAGGAAAAAGGTGCAGGGCCATGTTAAGTTGTTTTTTGGCTTTTTCAGCCCTTATTTTATTATCACCGTCGGCTTTATTTACAGCAATGAGGTCTGCCATTTCAATGATTCCTTT
>QIDJ01000035.1 GCA_003228395.1 Flammeovirgaceae bacterium | reverse complement strand
GTTTGCCTGTTAATGGGTAACCTTATGAACTTCAGTAAATATTATTCCCGCCAACGCTCCAAACATCAGAATATACATAGTATTCAAAATACCTCCCACCATTTTAGATATGGAAGCATCCACACCAAATTCGGTATATTTTGCAGTAACTTCACTTCCGGATAATGCGTAACCGATAAAGTAAATTACCACAATAACGCCCAATCCCATAGCGGATTTCAATAAGCTCCTTGGGTCGGTAGTAATAGCCTGAAACAGTGGCATTATAATCGCGGCCAGTACACCTACCGCCAGTAAAATGTAAGTCAATATTAATCCGATCTGTACAATATCCATTTTTACTATAAATTTACGAAATTAAATTCAATTTTAATCTGACAATTTGTGTTGTACAAGCATATCCACCAGCGAAATTGACGCATCTTCCATGTCGTTTACCATGGCATCGATTTTTGAAACCAGGTAGTTGTAGAAGAGTTGTAGTATAACCCCCACGATCAGACCTGCTACCGTGGTAAGAAGTGCCACCTTAATACCACGTGCCACAATCTGTGGTGAAATATCACCGGCAGCTTCTATAGCGTCAAATGCGCCGATCATACCGATTACTGTACCCATGAAACCAAGCATCGGTGCAAGCGAAATAAAAAGGGAAATCCAAACCAGTCCTCTTTCAAGACGGCCCATTTCAACCGATCCATAAGCTATGATTGATTTTTCTACCATTTCAATACCTTCAGTCATTCGAAGCAATCCCTGGGTGAAAATTGATGCGACAGGACCCTTCGTATTTTTTGTAACTTCCATAGCGCCGTTAACACCACCCTGATTAAGTGCATCTTCCACACTGGCAAGGAGTTTCCTGGTGTTTGTAGTCGAAAGATTCAATACGATTATTCTTTCGATTGAAATGGCAAGACCGATAATTAAACACAGGAGAACAATTCCCATAAATCCCCATCCGCCTTCAATAAATTTTTCCTTGATTTGCTGATGAAAAGTTAATTCTTCGCCGGTGGTTGTTGCAAAGGGATCCTCTTCGGCAACAGCTTCTTCCTCCTGAGCAGTTGCGACAGGTTGTTCGGCAGCTGCCACTTCATCGAGTGCAGTAGTGTCTGCTTGTTCTGTATCCGTAGCGTCATCCTGAGCCACTACAATACCTGAATTAGCGAAAGTTAATATTCCTGCTAATGTCAAAAGAGCAAATAATCGTTTCATAGTTAATGGTTTAATACCAGGTTGTTGTTAAGAAAAGTTAAATGTAATAAGCGTATTGTAATTAAATCAATATTATTTAAATTTTTAAATTCTATTTGCTTAAATCCGGTTTGCGGAGAGAGAGGGATTCGAACCCCCGGTACCCATTTTAGGGTACACTCACTTTCCAGGCGAGCACCTTCAGCCACTCGGTCATCTCTCCTGAATATTCACAAACTCAGTGCACAAATAAATCATAAAAAATATGTTTATGCAAGAATAATATAAATTTTCCCTTATTAGCCGAAAACAGCCTTGTTTATGAAATTATTCTGATAATTCTCCTTTTAAAGAAAGTTCAAGTTTATTTCGTATTGAATCCATACGTTTCTCCACTCCCAGTAAATACATTATTTTCGTAATCGCGGCTTCGCTGGTAATATCCTTACCGCTGATTACCCCGGTGTCTTTCAGTGCCAGGGAGGTTTCATACCGTCCTTGTAATACTTTGCCTCCCAGGCATTGTGACACGTTATATATGAGCAGTCCATTGCCCACCGCTTTCGATACAGCGTCAAGAAACCAGCGTGCCATTGGCGCATTTCCACTTCCAAATGTTTCCAGCACAACGCCTTTCAAATCAGGGCTTACGAGCATACTTTTTACTACATTTTCAGAAATGCCCGGAAAAAGTTTCAGAAATGTTACATTGCCATCAAGTTTATTGGCTACGTGTAAAACACCTTCTCCGCCAAAGGATTGAATGAATTGGTAGCTATAATCAATTTCAACTCCTGCTTTTGCCAATGGCGGGTAATTTGCAGATTCGAATGCATCGAAATGCATGCTTTCGACCTTTTGCGCCCTGTTGCCCCGGATCAGGTGATGATTAAAATAAATACAAACTTCGGAAACCACCGGTTTCCCGCCTTCATTTCGTTCCGAAGCAATCTCAATCGCAGTAACAAGGTTATCTCCGGCATCGGTCCGCGGCGCGGTAACCGGCAACTGGGCGCCGGTAAATATAACCGGCTTGGTCAGGTTATCCAGCATGAAACTCAATGCAGAAGCCGAATAGGCCATGGTATCCGTACCGTGAAGGATTACAAAACCATCAAAACGATCATAATAATATTCAATTATCTGCCCCATCTCAATCCAGTGCCCCAGATTAATGTCCGAAGAATCAACGGGTTTTTCGAATGCCAAAACTTTAATAATCAGATTAAATGACCTTAATGAAGGTATCTCATGAAGTATCTCGCTAAAATCAAACGGCTTAAGGCTCCCATGTTTGTCCACCCCCATTCCGAAAGTACCTCCGGTGTATATGATAAGTATTCTGGCTTCCGGTTCGTTCGGAGCAGCGGTATCGAGTTCAAGCAGATTATATGGATGCATCATTAAAAATATTTTCAGCTGTAGCAGTTGTTTTCTTCGCAACTTCCAATGCACTTATATTTCTGATTTTTGCAATTTTTTCTGCAACCAGGGGGATGCGCGACGGTTCATTTCGTTTTCCCCTGAAAGGTTCAGGCGAAAGATACGGACTGTCAGTTTCAAGAACCATAAAATTAAGATCAACCCCTGCTATCACCTCATCCAGGCCACCATTTTTAAACGTGGACACCCCTCCTATTCCCAGAAAAAAACCCAACTCTACAATTTTACGCGCCTGTTCAACGCTTCCGGTAAAACAATGAAATATACCCGTTAAATTCCTGTCTTTTGATTGTTCTACAATCTCGATGGTTTCATCGATTGAATTTCTGCAATGAATAATTGCCGGAATAGTAAACTTATTAGCCCAGTTGAGCTGAATCTTTAATGCTTCCTGTTGCTCATTCCAGTATGTTTTATCCCAGTGCAGGTCGGTGCCTATCTCGCCTATACCTGCAAATTTTCTTTTGCCCAGCCATTCTTCCACTATATATAGCTCCTTCTCAAACCCATTATTTACACTGCACGGATGCAATCCGATCATAGAAATACATTCACCTGGATACCGCCCCTCAACCTCCATCATCGGATCAATGGAGGTATGGTCAATGTTGGGCAGATATATTTTTAAGATACCGCTATCGCGGCTGCGGTCTATGACATCGGGCAAGTCTTCACCGAAGGCTTCCAGGTATATATGCGCATGTGTATCTATATAC
>QIDJ01000097.1 GCA_003228395.1 Flammeovirgaceae bacterium | reverse complement strand
GGTCAAGGGGAGGCCGGAGCAGTTGGAAAAACCTTGTAACAGCCTGCAAACCCTGTAATGCAAAAAAGGGCGACTATACGCCTGAAGAAGCAGGTCTTGATTTACACACAAAACCGTTCAAACCCTCATATATTATGTTTTTAAAACATTTTTCAGGCTTTGATTTCATTGAATGGGTGCCTTATCTGCAAATGACGGGATAACCTTGCCTGTCCGGTCAGAATTTCATGGTAAACTCGGTGAACTTATCCGGTTGTGATTCCATCGAAAGGGTTCCGTTGTGCAGTTGCATAATCTGTCTTGAAAGCGCCAGCCCGATACCCGATCCGTTTTTTTTGGTCGTATAAAAGGGTATAAAAATGCGCTCCTGTGCTTCCGGAAGAATACCCATGCCATTATCATGTACTTTGATGCAAATCCGGTTTTCCTGATCCACACAACCCGTCAGCCGGACTTCCGGGCCCGGTTTTTCTTCTACCGCTTCAATGGCATTTTTTACCAGGTTTATGAGCACCTGCTCTATTAATTCGATGTCGGCGTCAATATGGAGGCTTTTGGGAACTACCGTCCATTCGAATTTTACTTTTGACTTCCTGATTTCGATTTTCATCAGGTTGGTGACGTGCTCAAGCAATTCAAACAGGTCTATTTTCACTGTTTTCGGCTCTGGAATGGTAGTGTAGTCCCGGTATGCATCAATAAACTTTATCAGCCCGTAGCTGCGCCCTTCGATGGTATTCAGTCCTTCCTGCAGGTCGTCCACTGACTCCGTTCCGATTTCAAACAGGCCGTTTTTTGGTTTCAGGTCTTCAACAAGTATTTCTTTAAGCGTGGAGGTAAGCGAGGCAATCGGAGTAATGGAATTCATGATTTCGTGACGAAGCACGCTGGTGAGTTTTTGCCACGCTTCCACTTCGTTCTGCTGAAGTTCGGGCTGTATATTCTGCATTGTGATCAGCTTGTAGGAATTTCCATGCAGGATGAGTTCGGTTGCATAAATGGCCAGTTGATGCTTGGCGTCAAGCCGATAGAGCCTGTTGGCTCCGGGCCTGATTTCAGTAAGTATCCGGTAAAGGGCTTCACTTTTTTCACTGACTTCACTTAAATTATGAATCTGGGGAGTCCGGAGATACTTTTTTGCAACTGCATTTATCAGTTCAATATTTCCCGCAGTGTCAAAAGACAGCAGGCCGGTACCTATTTGCTGTACTACAGTATTCAGGTATTGTCCATGTTCTTCCTTTTCAGATCTTGCTTTTCTGAATGCTTCAAGCACTTCATTGAATGCACTGTTAAGGTCTTTGAAACTCTTGCCGAGCTGATCGTCGGCAGAAAATCCTGAAATGAAATCGGAATACCTCACCGATTCCAGAAAGCGGGTTAGCTTACGGTTTGTACGCTCGATATAAAAGAAAAGTTCAGCAATAACAGCTATCGTAAACAAGCCAACAATAACAGCGCTCACTATTTTATTGCTGTCATCAAGAAGATATATAAATAAAGCAATAAGAACTGCCAAAAGAAGCACCCGTAACAACACACGAACACGAAATGTATTAAATCCCATACTTTTCAAGTCTCCTGTAGAGTGACGACCGTGTTAAGCCAAGTTCACCTGCCGCCAGAGTAATATTGCCATTATATTTTTTTAAAACCTTTCGGATCAGGATTTTTTCCACCTCTTCAAGGTCAAAATGATCCAGCATGATATTATTCCCGTCGTTATCCGGACTTTGTGTCAGCATCAGATCTTCGGGTTGTAAAATCGTTGTTGCGTTCATAATTACAGCCCGTTCAATTGCATGCTGTAATTCACGTACATTGCCGGGCCAGTGGTATTTAGTCATACGTGCTAATGCCCCATCACTGAGTTTGTGAACATTTTTATTATACTTTTCTGCATAAATGGTCAGAAAATGGCTTGCGAGAAGTGGAATATCTTCGATTCGTTCTTTTAGCGAAGGCAAGGGTATTTCAATGGTGTTGATCCGGTATAACAGATCCTGTCTGAATTTGTTTTCCTTTACAAGGTCATAAACGGGCATATTAGTAGCACAGATAAGCCTTATGTCCACTTTGATCTGCTTGTTTGACCCAACCGGAGTGATAGTACGGTTTTGTAGTACGGCAAGCAATTTGGCTTGAAGGGGGGTAGATAGATTACCGATTTCATCAAGAAAGAGGGTGCCGCTATGTGCGGTTATAAACCTGCCCTCCCTGCTTTCCTTGGCATCTGTAAAGGCGCCTTTCACATGCCCGAATAACTCACTTTCAAACAGCGTTTCGCTGATTGATCCGAGGTCCACACTCACAAACGGTTCATCACTTCGTGAAGAACTCTGGTGAATCGCACGGGCAACTAATTCCTTGCCTGTACCGTTTTCGCCTAATAAAAGCACATTAGCATCGGTGTCGGCGATTCTTTCAATCGTTTTAAACACTTTTTGAATTTCAACGCTCTGGCCAATAAGGTCATAAAAATGATTATTTAACTGATCGCTTATTTGCTTTTGTTTCTTTTTTAACCCCGCAATTTCATCCAATGATTCGCGTAATTTCATGGAAGAATAAATGGTGGCTAGTAATTTTTCGTTTTCCCAGGGTTTAAGTACAAAATCAGTAGCTCCGGCTTTGATTGCTTTAACGGCCATCTGAATATCGCCATATGCAGTGATCAAAACTACTACTGCAGAGGGTTCCTGTTGCAAGATACGGTCAAGCCAGTAAAACCCTTCTGTTCCGCTGCTTACATCTCTGGTGAAGTTCATATCAAGTAAAATGACGTCGTATTTCTCATTTTTGAGCAGCGAAGGAAGCACTTCAGGTTTTTTTTCAATATCCACCTGTTTAATATGCCTTTTTAAAAACATACGGGCGGCTTTTAACAAATCTTCATTGTCGTCAATAATCAGAATTTTACCACGCTTTTCAGGCTCGTTTTTCATTATGCAATATGTTAATAGTTGTATGTATTCAAAAGTTGTACCGAAACCGGAAATAGTAATACGTTTATACCCTATACGTCAAATTCGGTTCTAAGGTAGTAAATTCAGCAATAAATTTTTCAAAATTGAACACCTGGGCGTCCGCATGCGAACACTATCGTTCAGGTATGAACGCAGCATTTCATCCGAATACATAGTTTATTCACCGTGGAAGGTATAATGCGCATTTGGCACAATGTTGGCCATACGTATATTGGAAATTTATATTTAATACCAGCAAATTTTCATGGACAGGAAGATTAAGAAGAAGAAATGGACGGCTAAACGAATTATTTCGATTTTATTCGGCGTATTATTTCTTTCATTTATTGTATATAATTTCGGATTCAGCGATCGGCGGTCAAGGCTGAATATCGAC
>QIDJ01000253.1 GCA_003228395.1 Flammeovirgaceae bacterium | reverse complement strand
AGAAACCACAGGTAGCTGCAGGCAATACATATCCCGGGCTTATAAAACCGGTGTGTAAATAAAATACCCCCATCACACCTACAAATCCGAAAAACAACATTACGGCAATATCACCAAACCCTGCATACCCATACGGTTTCACTCCCGCTGTATAAGAAACCGCCGCCAGAATGGAAAGAATCCCGATTGTAAAAAATACCAGGAATACGTTTAAGTTGAATCCCAACGAAATATACAACAGCGCTATGCCGCTCAACAGTGATAATCCGGCTACCACATAGATAGCCTTTTTCATTGCGGTTGCCGATATCAATCCCTGCTGCACCGCACGACCCGGACCTTTTCGTTTTTCGCTGTCAACGCCGTGAACCGAATCGCCATAATCATTGGCCAGATTCGAAAGGATTTGCAGAAAAATGGTAGTCAGAGCGCTTAAAATAAAGACAAGTAATCGAAACCGGTTTTCAAAAGCAGCCAGGAAACTTCCAAGCGAGATACTCGACAATGCAAGCGGCAATGTGCGTAACCGGAGTGCACCCACCCACGCTCCGAATCTTGTTGTTGATTGCGGGATATCCAATTAACGTTGGTTTATATTTCCTTTAATAACTCTTCGGACAATGGCTCGGTAGCTGACCCGTAAAATTTCATCAGTTCCCCGTTTTCATTTATCAGATACTTGCAAAAATTCCAGGATGGTTCCCTGTCATTCCACCCGTTCAGCTCCTTCGATGATAACCATTTGTATAACTCATGCTTATCATCACCCATTACTTTGATCTTTTCAAACATCCGGAAGGTTACGCCATAATTTTCGGTGCAAAAGGCTTTTATTTCGAGGTTCGAACCTGGTTCCTGCTGACCAAAATCATTGGATGGAAACCCGAGCACCACAATTTTATCGCCATATTGCTCGTGTAATTTCTGCAGTCCGGCATATTGAGGCGTGTATCCACATTCTGAGGCGGTATTAACAATTAGCAGTTTTTTGCCTCTAAAAACCGAAAAATCAATTCGTTCTCCGTTGATATCATTCAACGTAAAATCGTAAATTGAATCACCTGACTCAAAATCCACTTGTGGTGGCCTTGAATCAACACGTTTGAAACCACAGCCCACCATGATTAACAATACTAAAATGTACTTTATCATAATCTTTAACTACATCCTTTCCGGAACTTCTATACCTAAAAATTCCATTCCTGATTTAATGGTTCGTGCAACGGCATAGGAAAAGCTGACTCGAAATTGCTTTTTAGCTTCGTCCTGCTCACCAAATATCGAAACTTCCTGATAAAATTTATTGTATTCTTTGGCAAGATCATAAATATACTGCGTGATAACTGCCGGCGAATATTCTCCGGCTGCTTCATTTATCCTGTCTTCGAATTGCGTAAGCAGATAGATCACCTCACGCTCATGCGCATGCAATTCGCCTGGCGAAGCCTCCTCATTCATTATCAGGCCGATCCCTGTTTCCTTTGCCCGCCGCAACAAGGCTGAAATCCGTGCATATGTATATTGAATGAACGGACCTGTATTGCCCTGAAATTGGATGGACTCTTCGGGATTGAACAACATTCGCTTTCGCGGGTCAACCTTCAGGAGAAAATATTTTAATGCGCCAAGGCCTACCATACGGTACAATTTTGCCGCCTGGGCTTCATTAAATCCCTCAATTTTGCCAAGGTCCTGCGTATGCTGTTTTGCGGTTTGTTCCATTTCGTCCATCAGGTCATCCGCATCCACCACCGTACCCTCACGCGATTTCATTTTTCCGGAAGGGAGGTCAACCATTCCGTAGGACAGGTGATGACAACCGTCGGCCCAGGAATACCCCAGTTTTTTTAATATTAGAAACAACACATTGAAATGGTAATCCTGTTCGTTTCCCACCGTATAAACAAGCTTTTCAAGATCAGGGAATTCCATAAATCGTTCAATAGCCGTACCGATATCCTGCGTCATATACACGGCCGTGCCATCCGACCTGAGCAGCAATTTCTCATCCAGCCCGTCGGCAGACAAGTCAATCCAGACCGAACCATCTTCCTTTTTAAAAAACACTCCTTTATCAAGCCCGGCTTGTACAATTTTTTTTCCACTCAGGTAGGTATCCGATTCGTAATACAACTTATCAAATGTGACCCCCATATGATCGTATGTGATCTCAAAACCCCTATAAACCCATTTGTTCATTGTTTCCCACAATGCATACGTTTCTGCTTCTCTGGCTTCCCATTTTCTGAGCATTTCTATCGCTTCCAGCATTATTGGCGCCTTTTTCTCAGCCTCCTCCATTGTTAGTCCGCTGTTTACAAGCGCACTTACCTCCTCACGGAATTGCTTCTCAAATGCAACATAATATTTACCAACAAGTTTGTCGCCTTTCACTCCCGTTGATTCGGGTGTTTCACCATATCCATATTTTATCCACGCCACCATCGATTTGCATATGTGAATGCCGCGATCATTAATGATCTGTGCTTTTACAACATCATAGCCAAGCGCTTCGTAAATCGTCGAAACCGTAAAGCCAAGAAAATTATTTCGTAAATGCCCGAGATGCAGCGGTTTATTCGTATTGGGGGAAGAGTACTCCACCATGATCCTGCGACCGTTTGAAGGTCTGAATCCGTGATTTTCATTATGAATGATACTGCTAAAAGCTTCTATCCATGCCCGGTCAGACACCTGAAGGTTTAAAAACCCTTTCACAACGTTGTAGTCTTTAACAATTTCCAGGTCAGTCTTCAGGTATTTTCCGATAATCTCTCCAGTCTCTTCCGGTTTCATCTTCGAAATCTTGAGAAAAGGAAACGTTACAAATGTGTAAGTACCTGTAAATTCTTTTCTTGTGGGTTGCAGACTTAGGCTGTCCGGTGTAATATCTGCACCGAAACTTTCGTTCAGCGCCAATGCAATTTGTTTTCTTAATGAAAAATCTATATTCATAACAGCTTAGTTTCGTTTGGGGGGTAAAAATATTTCTGCCATCATGCATCTGGCGCTGCCTCCTCCACAAGCCTCAATCGTATCGAGTGAGCTATGAATAACCGGGCCATATTTTTCAATGGTTTCAAGCTGGTTTTTTGTTAGTGAATGAAATGCAGTGGATGACATAACCGTATAAAGCTGCCCGTCAGTGTTACATACCTGCAGCATATTGCCTGCAAAAAAATTTAGTTGTTCTTCGGAGATGACAATGATATCCCTGCTTGATTTTTCCAATGCCTCCGTTACCCGCTTTTTTTCGTTTTCATCGTCAATAGTATCAAGACAGATCACCGAAAATTGTTCAGCCACACACATCATTACGTTTGTGTGATAAATAGGTACCCGATCTCCATTCACGGTCTGGTTGG
>QIDJ01000150.1 GCA_003228395.1 Flammeovirgaceae bacterium | reverse complement strand
ATAGTGATTGCCCGTGGCATCCCAGCCATCGAGGGTGGCCACATTCAGTGTAGGCGGCCTTATGCCTATCCCGGGGCTTATAAATACACCTGTATTGGCAACCCAGTAAGCCGTGTCAGGTAAAGTAACTGAGACACTGAAGTCATCCCATACGGGAAGTGTTATGGGGATGGTGTCCGTTTTTAGCCTGAAATGTACGTCCGGCATCCTGTTGACCGGAAACTCAATAAGCTGGCTATACAATTCGGTAATGCCAGCCGAACATATCACAAACAGGTAACTGATTATTGCCCGGTTAATGCTCATCTGTGTTATTAATACCTAAGCTATCCGAATGTAACTTTAAATTTAACAGTGAATCGGTAGGCACAACCCATAAATCAATCGGTTCGCCAACTTTTACCAAACTCCCTTCAGGAGGTATTTGTTTGTAAACAAAACCCGCGTCATTTTCCATCCCATCCTCATTAACGATGCTCCCCAGACGAAGGTCCATCCCCTTTAGGGAAATAAGCGCTTCGTCAAGCGGCATACCCAGAAACCCCGGCAGAATAAATTGTCGCCTGCCATATCCGTCACCAACCACCAGATCAATAACGGAACCTTTCGGTATTTTAGTACCGGGATTAATGGAATCTCCCAGGAATAATTGTTCAAGTACGGCATTTTCGAACGGACTGGGCTTAAAAATGATCTTTCCCCGCTTTAATTCATAGCTTTTCAATTCCAACTCTGCATTTCTCAGTGACCTGTCTATCAGGTCGGGCATTTTTGTAGTGGGAGGTATAAAACTGTTTATAGTTAAATATATCTTCCGGTTTTCTTTCACTTTTGCACCTGCGTAAGGGAATTGACTTAAAACCGTAAGAGGAGGGTAATCTGAAGAATAGGATGAATCGCTAACTTCATACCTGAGTTTTCGTTTAACAAGAAAATCGTCAAGCTCTTCCATTGAAATTCCTTCCAGATCCGGTACGGTGATGGTTTCGCCATGATTGGTAATGGCGGGGAGGTATATATAAAAAAAGAAAAGAATCAGGACCAGGAAGATTCCGAAAATAATTGCAATGTGCTTCATAAATGAAAGCCATGCGGCAGATATTAATTTCTGTATCTGTATTTTCATGAATTTATGGATGTTGTTAATTTATAGGTACATGCATTAAGGTCTATGTCTGGTATATTTATGACAATGGGGTTAAAACCCTGTCGGATTTGTTTTATTATTTCTACGCCATAAATAGCGTGGTTAGTTAAACTTATCTTTTCAAAAGTATTAATTCTGTGCCACCTAAATGCATTTATCTATTAACCTAATTTGAATCCCAGTTGCTAGTATTGTTTAATAACAGGCAAACATCATACTAAGATAATCCTGATGTAAAGTTAGTTTCGAGTTTTTTTGTTTCCTGATTTCGTTCGAGCGCCATAGCTATAAGCCGGGTTATCAAGTCAGGGTAAGAAATACCCATAAGCCCGCACAATTTTGGGAACATACTAATATGGGTAAATCCCGGAAGCGTATTGACTTCATTAACAACAATATCGCCGTTCTTTTTAAGAAACAAGTCCACACGGGCGAATTCTTTGCAACATAGCACATTATATACTTTCAGGCACACATCCTTGACGTTTTCAGCCGAATTGGCGTCAAGTTCTGCCGGGATATGTAACAATGTGGCCTCTCCGTCAACATATTTGGCATCAAAGCTGTAAATCGCATAATCTTTTTTTAATTCCACTTCTCCGGGAGGAGAAGCAAGCGGCTCCTTATTCCCGATTACCGAACATTCCAGCTCCCGGCCCACAATAAATTCTTCGATTAGTATGGATTCATCGTATTTAAATGCTTCCTTCAGGGCTGCATGAAATTCAGCCTTCGAGCTGACCTTCGACACACCAACCGAAGAACCCTGGTTGGCCGGCTTTATAATCATGGGCGTGCCCACCTGAGCGGATATCATTTCAAAGGAAGGAGTATTTTTATATTTATATACACATGCATGTTTGGCCGTTGGAATTCCTGCCTGCAACATTAGATTTTTTGCAATGATCTTGTCCATCGATATGGCTGACCCAAGCACACCCGATCCAACAAACGGGATTTGCATAAGTTTGAAAAATCCCTGAATGCTGCCGTCTTCGCCGTCTGTTCCGTGCAATATTATGAATGCCACATCAATCGAAAATGTTGATCCGTCTGATTGAACAACAAAAGCAGGCTTTTTTGCATCCAGCGTCAACTGGAGCGGGCGCCCTTTGTCGAATGATTTGACAACATCGGGCATCAGAAACCACTTACCCGATTTATCTATCCCTATAAGAAAAACCTCGAACCGGGTTGAGTCAATATTTTCAAAAATGTTTTTTGCAGAGATCACGGATACATCGTGTTCCACGGATCTTCCACCGTAAACAAGCGCAAGTTTTGTTTTCTGCGTCATTTATGGAAAAATAAGATGATTCGGTGCAAATATATATGCTTCACAGGGGGTTTTACGATCAGGGACTGATAAATATTCGCAATGAAGTGTTCACTGTGGCTCCGGCTGTTTTAAGTATGTACAAACCTGCCTGGTTACCTGTAAGGTCAAACGGATACGTCTGGTTTAGAGTATTCGGATAGATGCGCCTGAAAATTTCCTTGCCCATGGAATCAAAAATAAATATGGCTACATCTTCTTTTTCACGAAGATTGAAGGTGATATTGAAATTGGCGCCGATGGCAGGATTAGGATACAACACCATGTTGTCTTCAATACGCACAGGTTCGGGGTTGTTGTCAGCAAAAAATTCAATATCATCAATAAAGAGGTTGTTTGAGCGGTTGCCGGTTACTTCAAAAGCAAGTCGTATTTTTTCACCCGCAAAATCACTCAGGTCTATAAATTCATTTACCCAGTCCTGATCTGACCCGGGTGTCCATGGTGTGTCGGGCGTATTTACGGCTATCTGATCTCCTGACTTTTCGTAAAGTAAATGCGGATATGTCAGGCCGTTGTCAGAGGACGCAAGCACCCTGAGATATTCACCCGGCAATGTGTCAGAAGCATACGATACATCGAAAAACACACTGGCTTTAAACAAGGAGGTCAAATCAATCACCGGGCTTACAAGAAAATCTTTTAGCCCGGCATTTTTATACTTAAAGTTCTCTATTCCTGCAGAACTGCCAAACGTTCCGGTCTTAGTAAGCTCCCATGCAATGTCATCAAAGGGATTTATCGATAGCCAGTTTGTTTCCGAAAGGATGTTTGTATCAAAATTCTGCCTGAATGGAACGGTTTCTTCACCACAATCATTAACCAGATTGAAAGCCACACGGTTATTTTCAGGAGATGGATCAACAGCGCCCGGTATGGACACATCTACCGTAAGCTGGG
>QIDJ01000073.1 GCA_003228395.1 Flammeovirgaceae bacterium | reverse complement strand
AATATAACAATAACCAGGAGTAACTTTTGAAAGTAAAAGCAACGCAACTTTTTAATTCATACCGCAACGCCTCCTTAAAATTACCGAAAGCAGATTTCAGGAAATTACAGGCGGGCAAGATTGTGGAAATAACTAAAGATAAATATAATGAATATAAACACATCTACGAAATCATAAAAGGTGTGGGGGTGAAAGATGGCAATTAATGGAATTGTACACGGTAATCATGAATCTAAATTCGGGATATTTCAGGGTTCTGATTTTAATGCGGCCTATGGTGCGAATGCTTCCGCATTTGTGGAATTTGATTGCGGAATACCGTCTGTCGATTTAGGCGTGTTTCAAGATTTGGATATGAAAAATCACGGCAGTCGTGTCTTGGAAGATGGAAATGAATATACAACTGAGGCCGGTGGAATCAGGACAATATCTGTATCTGATCACATAGTCAGAAAGGCAGATATTGCAGAGTTGCTTTATGCGGTTTTTCAGAATGTATCTGAGGGAGTAGGATCACCATTTGAAAAAACTTACACTTGGGTGGGTAGTGCCGGGACAGAAACCACACAACCCGATTTTTTCAGCGATGCCGGATATTATGCAACGCTTGGAATATATGATCCGATCGCGGGACAACAAAGAGCTTACAGATCATCGATCATAAAAAGTCTTACTGTTTCATGTGATCTGACCGGCGGCGATGGTAGGATAAAAGCAAATCATGAATGGATAAGCGGATTTTCATCTACAAACAATGCAAATTTTGCCGGTGCCTGGGCCAAGAATACTGCTTCATTTTTCGATTTTAATAAGCCGACAACAAAACAAATCGGCGGTCTTGATGTTGTCTTATATGCCTTTTCCTTTACGTTCACCAATAATGCGGCCAGGGCCGGAGTGGATACAAGTGGTGATGCTGAAACGTATGCCGTAGGTATGCCTTACAGTACTACCGGTTCGCTAACCGTAAAATATGATGTTAATACAGATGATTATGAAGGTAATCTCAGAGACGGAACTTCATTAGGAATTATCCAGGTTGCAACGGGGACAGATGGCGCGGACGGTAATCTTGATTTCTTACTCGATGAATGTAAAATCACTAATGTAAGTCGGGGATATGGAGACCCGGCAGGTCAGCAAGTAATAATAGATTTCGAAGTACAGGCTGATTCTTCAACCGGTAACCATACAACAGTGACTGTATCTGATGCGGTTGATCAGGCATGGTAAAATTAAAATCAGGTCGCGAGGTTGATTTAAAACCTCTTAATATCAGGCAGAAATTTCAATTACGATCCAAGGCATTGGTGGCGTATGAAAAAACCGGGGTGGCTTATGATCCTGAAACATCGCTTGATCTGGTTGTCATGTGTACCGGATTCGATGATGATAGGCTGGATAAAGACGGCTGGACTGTTGCCGATGTCGATGAATGTGCAGCGGTAATAATTAAGGATTCGCAATTATCCGAAACTGTTAAAAAAAAATAGCAATAGCGGTATGGCATAGTGTATATGGATATGAAATGCAAATCAAACAATTTCCGATTGAGACACAAATAGGAATATTCCAAAATGAAAAAGATATTGACGGCTGGTTACAGAATCAAACGGAATCTAAAATATATGGAATAGATTATTGTTTCATAGCATACCCCCCTTATATATTTACCCCCTTCATTCAGGAATGTTTGACACGTTATAATTTCCAACAAAAAGGATACACTTCATATTCAAATCATTTTGATGATCTTCCGGCGATATGGGTTGAGACAGTTTCATTAATTGATTCTGAATTCGCGAAAGCGAAAGGGAAAGAGAAAAAACGACATGAGCGTAACTAAAAAACTAACATTATTGGTACGTCAAAAAGGTGCGACACAGGCACAAACGCAGATGCAGAAGCTGGGTGCCTCTGTCAAGGCTACGGTTGGCGGATATTTGGGTTTGGCGGTTGCCGGTGCGGCTCTTTTGAAGGCTCTCAAAGATACAACCGGGGCGGCAATCAGTCAGGAAAAGATATTCAGGCGTTTGCAAACGGCGGTTGAATTAGCCGGCAAAAAATATAAGTCGGTTGAAGGAAATTTAAAAGATTTTTTTGCACAGTTACAGGCCACTACTGAATATGGCGATACTGATTCCGCACAAGCATTGACAACATTAATACAGCTAACTGGCGATTATGATAAAGCGGTTAAAGCCTTGCCGATTGTTTTAGATTTGGCTTCGTCCCAAATGTTTGATATGAATACGGCTGCTCGTAATGTGGCGATGTCATTATCTGGTAATATTGAATTGATGGCGCGATATATCCCGGAATTAAAAGCATCGGTCACGCCATTTTTAGCATCGGCGTCGGCAGCTGAAAAAGCGGCTTTTGCTATGAAATTATTGAATGAAAAATTTGGCGGGGCGGCGGTACGAAATGCAGAGGACTATGCCGGCGGATTATCTAAAATTAAAAATGCTTTCAGCGATGTGCAGGAAGCGGCCGGTGATCTGATAATTGAATTAACCAGAAGTGAAAGTGGAAAAAGTTGGATTGTAGAACAATTACAGGATATTGAGAAACTTCTTAAAGATGGTGATCTGCTTGGATTGCTGTCAAAGGTTGCGCCTCAGATGGGCGGAGTCTTTTTTGTGTGGGCGAGAGACACGATAAGCAATATGGTATCTGGGGCTGATGAGGGCCTTAACGCGATTGAATCACATGTTGATGCCTACATACAAAAAGTCATTGAGGCTAAAAAAGCGTCGCTTGATTTAGTGCGTACAGGCGTTGGTGAAGTGTATGGCGGTCTGGGTATTGATGAGGCAGAATATCAGGCGTTTGTGGACACACAGAAAGAATTAGCGCTAGAGACTCAAAAATTAGCTGAATTTCAAGAAAGATATAATGCTGCATTAATTGCACAGGCAGTAATCCAAAATAAAATTGCGCAGACAATAGCCAAACCGGAAGATGTAGAACGACTAAAAGTTGCAGCCAGAGAGCTAAAAGAAGTTTGGTCTAGTGTCGCAAAATCGACCGAACAGGCAAAAGAACCTGTACTTGAATATGCTAATTTTGTTAAGGGTGCCGCACAGCAAATGTCCTCTGCCTGGTCACAGGCTTTATTAAGCCAATGGAATGAAGGTCAAAACTTCTTCGATAATATGACGCGTGGTTTTCAACAAATGCTTGCTTCTATGGTTGCAGAACTTGCATCAAAGGCGGCGATATTTGGAATATTTAGTTTATTAATTCCAGGTGGCAGTGCTTTACTCGGTGGAAGTTTGACTAACTTTTTAGGATTTGGCGGGGGGAAAGCCGGGGGCGGTGCTGTAAATCCTAACAATGCTTATTTAGTCGGCGAACAAGGGCCGGAATTATTTGTGCCAA
>QIDJ01000369.1 GCA_003228395.1 Flammeovirgaceae bacterium | reverse complement strand
TTGATGTTCAAAAAATATCTGAAATTTCTTTGGCTCGTACTGGCATTAGTATTACTGCTTCTGCTTGTAATGCAACGCGGAATGTTTTTGGGATTTCAAAGAGATCTTCAAAACAAGTTCTACGACTACGATCAGGCCAGTTCCGAAATCGTGATAGTTGCTATTGATGAAAAAAGTCTTAAATCCGACGAACTTGGTCCTCTGTCAAAATGGCCGAGAGAAAACTACGCCAGAGCAATCGACATTCTGAATAAAAATAAGGCCGCAGTTATCGGTGTAGATATTACCTTTCCGGACGAGTCCGGTCAGGGCGCGGAAGACGATAAGATACTGGCTGAAACCCTACGAAAGTACGACAACGTGGTTTTGGCGGTCCGTTATTTCTTTGATAATGGCGCCAGACGCTTTGAATGGCCCAACGATTCACTTCTGGAATCTGACACTCGTCTTGGCTGGATAAATATACAGCTTGATGAGGATGGCTTTGTTAGAAGCATACCTCTTTTCGCGGAATCCAATCTTGGTGTAATTGATGCCTTTTCACTTGCTCTTACCCGTATATATTTGCGGGCTGATCCATCTGATTATCGCGTTACAGGAGGGCAGTTCCGATATTCGGATAAACTGACGATTCCGAGTATAACCAAAACGGACAAGGTCTCTGGGGAAGATGTATATTTTATGTATATAAACTACTTTGCCGAACCAAATCAATTCACCCGTATTTCTTTTACTGATCTACTTTCCGGTGAGCTTACCGATAAAAATGGAACACCCATAGACTTTCGCGATAAAATCGTGATTATAGGACCGACTGCGATTGACCTGCAGGACGATTTTCTTTCCCCTGTCAGCTCCGGTATACGTATGCCCGGTGCCGAAATTCACGCCAACAACGTCCAGACTATTATCACCGGTCAATTTTTGCGTGACCAGTCCGGCGCCAGCCTCTGGATAACTCTTCTTGGGTTCATTGCTATTAATATCATTGTGTTCTCATTCCTAAAAGTCAGATACGCCCTGGTCATAACTGTTCTGGAAGTATTTGGCATGCTTGTGGCAGGCATTGTGTCCTACGAATACCGTATTCTGGTAAATGTGGTTTATCCTATACTCGTTATACTGCTCAGTTTTGTCGGAGCTTATCTGATGCGTTTTATCATTGAACAAAAAGAACGCAAATTCATTGAAGGGGCATTCGGACACTATGTGAATAAAACTGTCGTGGAGCAAATTCAGAAAAATCCCGATCTGCTCAAACTGGGCGGATCAAAACGGGATTTGACAATATTCTTTTCAGATATTCAGGGATTCACAAGTATTTCTGAAAAACTGGAAGCGGAAGAGCTGGTTACATTTCTAAACGAATACCTCGGAGCGATGACGGAAATAATTATTTCCAACGAAGGTACTCTGGATAAATATGAAGGCGATGCGATCATGTGTTTCTGGAACGCGCCTATCGAACAGCATGGTCATGCTCTTAAGGCTTGCATTACAGCTCTGGAAAACCAGACTAAATTAGTGGAACTCAGAAAAAAATGGGGAAAGAAAGGTCTTCCGGAATTACGGGTGCGTATCGGTATCAATACAGGTGTTGCTGTTGTCGGAAATATAGGGTCTGTAAATCGTTTTGATTATACTGCTATGGGTGATAATGTGAACCTTGCTTCACGTCTGGAAAGTATCAACAAGCAATACGGAACTTTCCTTATGATCTCTGAATATACCTACGAACAGGTTAAGGAGCATGTTATTTGCCGTGAACTCGATCAAATTCGGGTGAAAGGCAAGGAAGAACCTGTAAGAATTTACGAGCTCATCGCCAAAAAGGGTGAACCGAATGCCGGAATACAGGAACAACTCGATACTTATGCCCGTGCTCTTACCATGTACCGCGCCAAAAATTTTATGCCGGCCAAAGTTGAATTTGAAAAACTCACCGGTGATTTAGCCTCTGAAATGCTGGCTAAGCGTTGTGATGAAATGATGAAAAATCCACCTGATGATAACTGGGACGGAGTTCATAATTTTGATGTGAAATAAATCAGTAAGCCAGCCAATAAATCCCAAAGGCAATGGTTACGATAAATCCATTCAGAATCATTGTTTTGTAATCGCGTTTGAATGGCTTGTTCATTTTCAGCATAACGAAATAGCGTGATACGTCATAAAAATAGGTGCTTATAACCATCAGCAGTATATACAGGAATAGAGTATTATTCGTATACAAAGCAAGCGCCTGACCGGAAAGTTCAGGATTTACTTCACCAATGTAACGGACTGTGAAATAAATTATGGTCCAGTGTACAAACTGATCTAAAAAGTAAAGAAAACGGGCATTTTTAGGGTTTGCTTTATCAAGGCTAACCTTGATCTGATCGATTATGTTATGGGTTACATAAATGAATGCTATACCGTATTGCACCTCCCTGATATACAACAGAGGAAATAGCAGTACAAGCATTGTAATCAGATGAATCCCTGTATGCAAAAAGACCCCCAAAAAACGCTTCTGCTTTAACTTAACCAGCTTTCCTGACTGAAACGGGTAATCTGAAAGAAAATGCGCGAGAAAAAAATGTATAAGAAAATTCATTCAGTCTGGATTATAAAAGGGTGTTTGAGCGTTTTACTACTTCATAATTTACCGATGAAGCGATACTTGGCTTGTTTTCCAGAAGTTCACGGAAATCATCCTTTTTAAGCACCAGGGCTTCCACCTCGCTAATGGCTTTAATACCGGCATTACGCGGTTCTTCCGATACCAATGCCATTTCTCCGAAAAAAGCATTATCACCAAGCTCGGCAATGACTGCAAAATCACGTACAACCTGTACCTTTCCCCGTTTGATGATGTACATTTCCTCACCGTAATCCCCCTGCTCAAAAATTACCTGCTCCGGTCCAAAATACTGCATTTGCACTTTCTGTCCGATGGCCTCCAGATCTTCAGTGGGCAGTTTCGCAAAAAATGGAATTTGCTTGAGAATTTCTATCATAATTTATTTTTATTTTTATAATATTGAAGTTTGCAGATTGTTAATTGCAGATTCCAGCGGTCTGCATTGTATCATACTCTTGATTTTTTTCAAAAAATATGCAACGCTGGTAAAACTGAATAATAATGGGTTATTAATTGAAGATTGAGCGCAGATCAATATTAATTTCCAATTCTGAATAAATAATTTTATGAAAAAAATAGTAGTTAAGGGTGCCCGTGTGCACAATTTAAAAAACATTGATGTCGAATTACCGCGTGATCAGCTTGTGGTTATTACCGGTTTGTCCGGTTCAGGTAAATCCTCCCTGGCGTTTGATACCATTTATGCTGAAGGACAGCGTCGTTATGTTGAAAGTTTAAGTACCTACGCCCGCCAATTCCT
>QIDJ01000340.1 GCA_003228395.1 Flammeovirgaceae bacterium | reverse complement strand
TTTAGTAAACTTTACCTCCCAGAATGCACTATCGGGGTGCGTAGAATGCACAAATACCTCACTGCCATCCATAACAATTTTTTTATAAAGGATTCGCTTCGTATCGTATCCCACACTGTCGGCCCCTGACCGGAATGCAGAATCAAGGTTGTCCCCGACGCTGCTCAGCAACCGTTTATCTTCATCCCGCAAGTCAAAATTCGGTCTGTTCTTATTGTCTTTCTCACTATACGCATTCACATACAGCGTCCATTTATTGATTTCTGCAGAATGACTTGCAGCCAGTACCGACCTGGAATAACGGTTGTCGGCATATTCGTAGTCCACCCTTATACGTGAAAATTTCGTGATAGTGATCCTGGGTGTAAAGATGATTTCCCCTAGATTGTAATCAATCGTGTAATCCAGGTCAAATCCCCTTTTTAATCGTACGCCGTCAAGATAAATTTTTTCAGAATTAGCCAGCACAATAACAAAATCGCTGCCGTCAGGTCCGGGTATGCGGTAGGGGCCCAATGCCCCCTCAATCGATACTACCTTTACCGAAGCAAATTTTCCTTTAGCTATCGAGGCGCCTATGGTGGTCCGTGACCGGGCTGCATTACTTCCAAACAAAACACCCTGCACGTTTTTGTAGTACTTCAAAAAACGGGAAGACTGACCGGAGAGTACAATATCGCCACCTGTAACAGAAAACCGGTCATTATACAGTTTCATATACACATTATCGAAATCCTGCAATTGCGCGGTAGATCCCTCAGGCTGGAACGGGATGTTCTGGTCGGTGATGGATGCCTGTATAAAAAGATCGTCAGCGAGTTTTCCGTCCATGACCAGATTGAGCGAGGAGTTTACGAACAAATCCTGGTTTGTACCCAGGGTGAATCCACGGCTCAGTCTTCCATTTGTATTCACGTCACCGGTTTCAAATAGTTGCTCACGTTTTGTGATCACGGGATTCATACTACGTCCATAGTCTTTAAAATGGGCAGCGCTGTCATATTCGTTTAATGTCCGGCTAAAGAGCGAACGTGTTGCAATACCAATTACCCGGAAGCATACTTCCACCGAATCGGGCAATGAAGTCTCACTATGGATACGTAATTTGTTCGTCCGGGCATCCCATGTATAATCAACCTGTAAATCTCCGGGAGTACGAATAATGAATGTAGAAGGATCGATAACCAGGCCCAAAGAATCAGTGGGTTGTATCAGCGCTTCATTTCCTTTTACCCACCGGCACCGGCGGTTATTGATATTCTGTCCCACCACAATGCCTGTGATGGAAAAGAACACCATCAGAAAAATCAGTCGTTTCATTCTTCAACAAGCGGTAATTCAATAAAGAATGTTGTACCTGCACCCATGCGGGTTTCAAACCATATCTGGCCGCCCGATTGCTCGATTCCATGTTTGGCAATGGCCAGGCCGATTCCCGATCCGGTATCCCTGGTACTGAAACCAGGAAGAAATATCTTGTCCCTGATAGCTTCGTCAATTCCGGGGCCATTATCAGTTATTTCTATTAATACGTTTTTGCCGGAAACAGTCACCATTCCCTTTATAACAGGCGTTTTTTCTTTTGAAGACTGAATACCATTGAGAATTATATTCGTTATGATCCTTCCCATAAGTTTTTCATCGCCGGTAACATTAATGCGATCCCTCTCAACCTGAAGTTCCACGGCGGCGCCTCCTTCATTTTTATGCAGGGCAAAGGTATTTTTAAGTAGCGCTACTAAATTAAATTTTTTCATTTCAGGTATCGGCATTTTGGCAAATGCACTAAATGAAGTAGCGATATCTTTAAGTACCTCCACCTGATGAAGCAGTGAATTCATCGCCTTTTCAACATCTTTAGGGTCAAAATCTGTTTTGCCGGATATCCTTCGCTGGAGCTGCTGCAGGGTGAGCTTCATGGGCGTCAACGGATTTTTTATTTCATGAGCAACGTGCCTGGCAATTTCACGCCATGCAAGTTCCCGCTGATTTCTCGCCAATGCCTCCCTGCTCTTTTCAAGTTTTACGATCATACGGTTGTACTCAGTTACCAGTCTTCCAAGTTCATCATGTGAATTCCAGTCTATCGGCTCATTGTAACCTGAAAACGACATTATATTCAGCTTTTCGGTAATAAGCTTCAGGGGAATTACCAGTTTTTTTGAAGCTAAATAGCTGATCACAAGCAGGGAGATAAATAGCAGGCTGAAAATATTCAGAATATTTGTCAGAATCTCTGTTTGTTGATGTTCCAATTCTTCTTTGAAATGGAAAAAAGGCAGGCTCAGTATTCCTATCAACCGGCCTGTGTCGGATGTTTTCACCGGAATAAAAGTAATGCTGTAATCCAATTTACCCACCCGGTCTTCATCAATGTAAAAACTGGCTGCCCGCCTGATAATCCGGTCATATGCAATGGGTTTTATATATCTGGATATTAACCCTTTTTCATAGATGTCCGGTTGGGTTGAAACAATCAACCCTCCCGAAAGATTATACAAATCAGCATCTGTATCGAGCAGTGCTGCCTTAGTTCGTAAACTTTCAGACAATTCTTCCTTTATGGACGGGTTCACCAGAAAATTGTCCAGTTTCTGCTGAATGGCCAACGATAAATCATGGCCTGTTTCTATATATTCTTCCTGAATACCCGACTTCGAAGTGGTGTTTAACAGGCTGAGTGTAGTAATACTCACGAGGATAAGCGGTAAAATAAAAGCAAAATTGATATAAAGCTGTATCCGGGCTGCAAATCCAACTTCGGTTTTATTGGATAATCTGGCGGATGAATAAATAAACAGCAGTACACCGTAACCCAGGATAAGCGCCAGAAACAAATAGGAAAAATTTGAAAAAACCTCCATAAATGTGCGTCCTTCCGCCGATACCACCAGGGTAGTTCCGGATGGTGTTGGAATGGCTACATGAAAAACGCCTTCATACTGGACTCCGTTTTCAAATATCCTGTTATCGTCTAACACGCGTGGGGTAAATGCGGACATATAATTAAACTCCCCTGCATGATAGGCCAGTTTTTTTTCTGAATACAACGCATAGCTCCCCTTTAACAACCCTGACGGTTGAGAAATCCGGCTGTCAACGAGCAATTCAGGATATACGTTATGCTGGATGGTCCGCTTCTGCCTGAAATCAAGAATAATATGACCGACAATTACATTGTAGCGTGTAATATCGATATATGCCTGGTACCGTTTAAAAAACCGGTCGGAACTGAACCTGCTTACAAGATACACATCGTCGAACTGTGTTGAATTCGGACTTACGGCATACCTGTTGAAAAATGCAGTATAATCCCTGTTCGATTCCGGGCGGGTAAATGATTTCCCCTTCTGGTCAAACAGGAATATCTGCACATTGTACTTTTCGAGATACCTGC
>QIDJ01000354.1 GCA_003228395.1 Flammeovirgaceae bacterium | reverse complement strand
ATATTCCTTACTGGCAGAAAAGCTTGCACACTGAGGACTTAGTAAACACAACGGAAGTTACTTACCCAATATTTTACTTCAGATTTAACGCAAATGTGTGGTTTGGATATTATACATAGCAATTGCCAGATACGACTGTGCTTTATTTTGGGTACAACCTAATAGTAATTTTAGCTATATTTGCAGCCCGTAAAATTCAGGAACTCTAAAATTATGAGAAAAATTTATCTGATTTTCACGCTTGCTATCGTAAGCGCCGGATGTGCCGGAACCCGTAAAGTAGTTTACAGTCCGGTTGGAACCTGGGAATACGTGGTGACCGGTACACCTTCAGGCGATACGAATGGTACATTTATGATTACGAAAACAGATGATGTATTTGCAGGTTCATTTAAGTCAGTAGAATATGGTGAATCAGCAATGGAAAACCTATACTACGCCGAAGGAAAAATCACATGCCAGTTTTACCTGTCCGGTATTGATTTGTCTATGATGGGAACCTTTACCGGCGATACTTACTCCGGTACGATAGATGCCGGCCAGATGGGTGCATTTCCTATTACTGCAAACCGGATAACCGGCAAATAACAGGATACAAACAAACATTTTGAAATGGCCAACAACTTATTAAAAGGAAAAAAGGGTATCATATTCGGCGCCCTTGACGAAAATTCTATTGCCTGGAAAACTGCGCTTAAAGTACATGAAGAAGGGGGCAAAATAGTCCTTACAAATGCACCCATTGCGATGAGGCTGGGTGAGATAAATAAACTTGCTGAAACGGTTGGAGCGGAAATCATACCTGCCGACGCCACCTCGATGAAAGACCTTGAAAATTTATTTCAAAAGTCGCTGGAATTGCTAAATGGTAAGATAGATTTCGTGCTTCATTCCATCGGAATGAGCCCCAATGTTAGAAAAGCAAAAGCATACGGCGATCTGAATTATGAATGGTTTCATAAAACTTTGGATATTTCGGCTATGTCGTTTCACCGGGTTATGCAAACGGCCGAAAAACTGGATACAATGAATGAATGGGGTTCCGTGATAGCGCTGTCTTACATAGCAGCACAACGCACCTATCCGGATTATTCCGATATGGGAAATGCCAAAGCGCTTCTGGAGTCGATCGCACGTAGTTATGGCTACCGCTTCGCAAAATCAAAAAAAGTGCGTGTCAACACCATTTCTCAGTCGCCAACCATTACACGGGCAGGTACCGGTATTACCGGTTTTGATGCGTTCCTTGATTATGCAGATAAATTATCTCCACTTGGAAATGCATCTGCTGAAGACTGTGCAAATTATATTGTCGTCATGTTTTCTGATCTAACACGGATGGTTACCATGCAAAACCTGATGCATGACGGGGGATTTTCAACTTCAGGAATTACGGACGAAATTGTGGAAATGTTGTATGAAATTAAAAGTGAGTAATACGGGCATATCCGTCACACCAAATTATTTCAACCAAAGCTGTCTGACCAGGGCAGCTTATATTGTTTAAATCCGGCTGTACCATGATCGTATTTCCAAATGCGAAGATCAATATCGGGCTCTCCATCCTGGGAAAAAGAAAAGACGGGTACCATAATATCCTTACTTCACTTTACCCGGTACCCTGGCAGGACATTCTTGAATTAGTGCCTGCCCCGAAAGAAACATTCACGTTATCAGGATTGGATATACCCGGACCCGCTACCAACAATCTCTGCCTGAAGGCGTATCATTTGATGAAAGAAACGTTTAATTTACCTCCGGCAAAAATGCATCTCCATAAAGTTATCCCATTGGCCGCAGGACTGGGAGGCGGTTCGTCGGATGCAGCATTTACTATCAAATCTCTTAACACCATGTTTTCATTAGACCTGACTGTAACCGTAATGGAAGAAATTGCAGCAGGCTTAGGAAGTGATTGCCCCTTTTTTATTAAAAACATACCGGTTATTGCCTCAGGTACGGGAACCGAACTGGAGGCGAGTGACATTAACCTGAAATCAAACTACCTGGCATTGGTCAATCCGGATATTCACATTCCCACCGCAGCGCTATATCAGAAGATCAGGGAATTTTCAAGTCCTGAACTAAATCCTGCTGTAGTGCTAAATAAACCGTTACATGAATGGAAGGATTTATTGACAAACGATTTTGAGAGAATAGTATTCACTGAATTCACTGCGATAAAAGATATTAAAAACCAGTTTTACAAAACGGGGGCGGAATTTGCAGCCATGTCGGGTTCGGGTTCAACAGTATATGGAATTTTCTCAGAAGATCCGGACCTTACGGTCTTTCCGGATAATTACCGGGTATGGAAAGGTAAAATTGATTGACATGCACAGCCTGGGAAGCAGTGGGGCTGTCCCAAAAGCACCGTCATTCTGACCCCCGAAAACTTTCGCGGGGGAATAATCTGTAATTAAAAACCCTGTTAACCATTAAAATACCCTTCTTCCAGGCTGATTTATTTTCTTCATCTTCATCCGGTTCAATACCGGATAAAAAAACACGGCAGCCATGATTATGAGCGCCCCCAGGTAAAAAGAATAAGTCATTTTTTCCCTATCGCCAAAGATGGCAAGGGCCATCAGAATACCATACACAGGTTCCATGTTTACTACAAGGTTTATCGTATAAGGGGAGAATTTTTTCATTAATTTAATGGAGGTGGAATATGCATACACCGTACACACAAGCGCAAGAACAAGTATATAAACCCAGTCGGAACCGGAGGGTATCATTTGCAATTTGCCACCATCAGCAAGGAATACCTTATAGAATGGAAGAAAAAGTGCGGTTGTTATACAGGCGCCAAGCATCTCATAACTCATGATCACAAAATGATTATGCTGCCTGGTGAACCCCGAGTTAATGAGCATGAATATGGCTGCACAAATAGCTGATATCATGGCCATTATCAAGCCCGCTTTATAGGTCATATCCGCTTTGAATACAACATAAATCCCAAGCATAATGAATGCCCCGAGTATCACTTCGAAAATCTTTAATCTCTGCTTTGTTATCAAAGGCCCCAATAAGGCCGTCCACAACGTTACGGTTGACATGCCCACAAGGGTAACAGAGGCATTTGAAACCCTTGCTGCCTCAAAAAAAAATATCCAGTGTGCCGAAAATAATATTCCTGTACTTAAAAACTTCAGACTGTTTAAACCACCAGGATTAACAAGATCCTTCCTGGCATACAACAAAATAAACAGGCCAAGAAATGAAAGCAAGGTGCGGTAAAATACAAGTTCAACTGCAGGAATTTTAATAAGTAAACCAAGAATGGCGGTGAATCCCCACAGCAGTACGATAAAATGCAGTTGTGCGTAATGTCTCAACCCGGCCATGAGCTATCTCGGAACTGTTTTGTAAAGCACCAATCCCAGGGCAGTAAAGGTGATGTTAGG
>QIDJ01000345.1 GCA_003228395.1 Flammeovirgaceae bacterium | reverse complement strand
TCGGCTGCCGGCATCAATATGGATTCCAACCTGGTCGAAATCTTTGAATTGAAGTCGCATCCCTGGTTTATATGCGTTCAGTTTCACCCTGAGTTGAAAAGTACCGTCCAGAATCCACATCCTCTTTTTGTCCGGTTTATCGAAGCGGCGCTGAAATTCAGGAAAGTTTCGTTTAAAAAGGAAGCAATAAATCTATAAAACAATAACTTTGCAGCCTGTTTTCAAACAGTTACTTTATGGATAAAAATACAGCCACCGGTTTGATACTGATTTCGCTGATGCTGATCATTTATTTTCAGTTTTTCAGTCCAACCGCAGAGCCTATCGAAGAACCGCAAACGCCGCAGGAGGAAGTCAGTGAACAAAAACCGGCTGATTCCGGCATAGTGACGCCCGTTGAAACCAGAGACCGGCAACCGCAAATCGCTGCAGCCAAAGACACCGCTACATCACAGCAACTCCAGGCGCGCTATGGCATTTTCACAGCCGGAGCTACAGGTGATGAAGTGGTAACCACACTCGAAAACAATGATGTTAAAATTGATTTCAATTCCAAAGGGGGTAACATAAGCCATGTGTTGCTCAAAGAGTATCTTACTTACCATAGAAATCCATTGATAATTCTTGACGGTAAATCGAGCAAAACGTCCTTTTTAATTGGCGGAGCAGGTAACATCATCGATCTGAAAGAATTGTACTACGAGGTTTCGAGGACAAAGAAAGCAGATACCGTTATCTTGAAATTTTCACTTGATCTTGGCGCCGGCAGGTATGTGCATCAAACATACTTTTTCCCGCCGGAGGGATTTGAGATTGGCTATGAAATCCAGGTTAACGGCCTCGATGCGTACCTGCAATCCGATCCGGTGTTTCGCTGGGAAAATAAAATGAAAAACCTCGAGCATGATGTTACAGACAGCAGGATCAGAGCCACGTTGAATTATTACACTGTGGATGGAAGTTTCGATGGTTTTTCAGAACGCAGCACGGACGACCTGGATGAAGAAAACCTCGCCGCAACAAAATGGGTTTCCTTTAAACAGCACTTTTTTACTTCGGCTATCATTGCAAAGGGACGTTTCAACTCAGCGTATGTTTCCATTGCGGTGGATGAAGCCGATACAAGTACCGTAAAAACCGGCATTGCCGCACTGAAAGTGCCAGCCTCTGATATCACGGAAGGCGCCCGTTTTGCGTATTACTTCGGACCCAACAATTATCAGATACTGAAAAAAGTTACAAAAGGATTTGACAAGAACATCTACCTGGGATGGCCTCCGGTCAATTTTGTTAATAAGTACCTGATCATCCCCATTTTTAACTTTCTGGAAGATTACATTTCCAACTATGGGATTATCATTATCATCCTTGTATTAATTATCAAATTACTGCTCTCTCCCCTATCGTACAAGTCGTATCTGTCGATGGCTAAAACGAAGGTGCTGAAGCCTGAGTTGGATGAGATTAAAAAACAGTTTCCCGACGACACCCAAAAGCAGCAACAGGAGCAAATGAAGCTTTACCGGCAAGTGGGAGTAAATCCACTGAGTGGTTGCGTACCCATGCTGCTTCAAATGCCCATTCTGTTTTCCATGTTTTATTTTTTCCCCAGCTCCATCGAACTCCGTCAGGAATCATTTCTCTGGGCGAACGACCTTTCTACTTACGATTCGATACTCAGCCTCCCTTTTACCATTCCGCTTTACGGTGATCACGTCAGCCTATTTGTACTGTTAATGACGGCGTCAACCATACTATACACCTGGTCGAATAACCAGATGACTTCGGTACAGGGACCCATGAAATCGATGTCGTACATGATGCCGGTCATCTTTATGTTCGTGCTGAATTCCTTTCCGGCAGCGTTGAGTTTTTATTACTTTATTTCAAACATTATCACATTCGGCCAGCAGGCGCTGATCAAAAAATTTGTGGACGAAGATAAAATTAAATCCATTCTGGATGAAAACAGACTCCGTAACCGTGATAAAAAGAAATCAAAATTTCAGCTCAAACTCGAGCAGGCAATGAAAGCCAGCAAGGAAACATCAAAAAAGAAAAGAAAATAGTCTGGCATATAATTTAACTTTTAAACATCTTCGGTTCAGGAATTTAATGTAGCGAAAAAATTTAATGGCTAAAGCCGTATTGTTTTTTGATAATTGAATCACCGCGCTAAATAAACATAGTCTTCCATCGGTACTAATGAACAAATTTAGTAATTAATTGAATATCAATATATTGTGAAATTCATTAACTACTAGGGGGTGGGTTTTCAAGGTTGAGCTATAGATATATTTAGTTGAATGTTAAATAGTATCTGGATATTTGATACGCATGATATTTAGTTGCTTCTTCATTTTCTTTTGCTTGCCCAAAAGAAAACGAACCAAAAGAAAAGGGCACCACGGTCAAAGACACATTTCCCCGCTAAACGCACAAACCCGCCCTGCGCAAAAATGTCTAGACAGGTTGAGTAAGATGTGCAGCACATCAAGGAGCGACATTTTTGAAGGCTTGCTTGCCCGCAAACCCTCAATGTGTCCACACTGACCGTGGACGACCCACCGCACATAATACAACTCATCGCACAACCAAACTATACAATTTAAATTTGAATCATTTACTAAAGTCGTTACCTATATTCGACTCAAAATATTTACGATGCATGTTGTAAAACTGTTCATTTTCTATAAGTTGAATGTATTTATGTGGGCTTCAGAATGGCGACCTCCTTTTTGCACAGCCCCTTTGAGGTAAAACCGGCAAATGCTACTGTAAAGTGTTGATTTTCAAAATAGCAATTTAATACGTGTTAAAATTGTCTGTAACGGGAAAAAGCTGTCAAATTCGTTGATTATCAATGAACTGAAACCCTTTGTTTTTTAACCGCACACGGAAGTGTAAATAATTCGTATAAACTTCTATCTTTGTACACCTTTGTTTATACGAAATTTTCAAAAAAATTATCATGAATATCACGTATTATGGCCATGCCTGTTTTGAGGTTGAACTGGAAGGTATAAAACTATTATTTGATCCGTTTATAACACCTAATCCACTTGCATCCGGTATCGATGTATCAGCAATCCAGGTGGATTATATACTGCTTTCTCACGGCCATGAAGATCATGTGGCAGATGTAGAAACGATTTTTAAGAACAACAATTGCAGAATAATTTCTTCATTCGAAGTTGTAACCTGGTTCCAGAAAAAGGGCCTTGAAAACGGGCATCCGATGAACCACGGAGGAAAGTGGTCGTTTGACTTCGGCGAAGTGAAAATGGTGAGCGCCATACATTCGAGCTCCCTGCCTGACGGGGCTAATGGCGGAAATCCAGCCGGATTTGTAATCACTACGGGAAATACAAGGTTTTATTATGCCGGCGATACGGCCCTCACCTACGACATGAAATTAATTC
>QIDJ01000007.1 GCA_003228395.1 Flammeovirgaceae bacterium | reverse complement strand
GAGAAAGTTTATGGCCGGCATGCAAAAAAGAGTTATGGATTTGATGGGGATTATTCACATCCGGAAGCAGCCACCGAAGTAAAACAAACCCTTATGGAAGCGATAGCCCTTGCGTCGGAATTTCCTGCCGGCCCCGTTCATATTAACATTCCATTCAGGGAACCCTTTTACCCGAATCCGGATGAACCTTTCAGTTATTCAGAAAACCTTGCGCTTACCAAACCGCCTGAAAAAGCTTTTGCACTGACACCGGATGAATTAACAACGCTTGAAACGCAATGGCGTACATTCAAAAAAATACTTGTACTGGGTGGGCAAGGTACGATTTCTGAAGAGCTTGAAAAATTCCTGTCCGCCCTTGCCGGTAAAATCATCGTGGCAGGCGACATTATTTCAAATTTGCATTTTCTTAAAGAAGGAATAAATCGTCCGGATATCTTTACAGCCAGCCTCAACAATGAATTTATCCATAAACTGAAGCCTGAACTTCTGATCACATTAGGTAATTCTACCGTTTCAAAATGCCTGAAATTATTTTTGCGTAAACATAAGCCGGATACACACTGGCACATACAGCCTCAGGGTGACGCGGCAGATACGTACCAATCCGTAACGCATGTTGTCCGTACGACACCGGAACATTTTTTTAAGTACGCAGCCGAATGGGCAGGCAAGTCGGTGGTTGATGACATATTTATAAATACCTGGAAATCAGGTGAATCAAAAGCTATATCGTTGGTTGATCAATTTCTGAAAGAGGCTCCTTTTGGCGAATTTGTGGCAGTACAACAAGTTATGGAATGCCTGCCTGTTAAAGCGGAGGTGCACCTGGCCAACAGCATGCCGGTGCGGCTGGCTAACTTAACCGGTCTATTAAAAGACCGTAAAGACCTGGTCATATATTCAAACCGTGGTACCAGTGGCATTGACGGAAGCAACGGTACCGCAACAGGCATGGCCATGGTTTCGGATCGCCCGGTTGTACTCATTACAGGCGATATGGCCTTCTTTTACGACCGCAACGCCTTCTGGCACAATAATCCGGTACCGAATCTGTATATTGTCCTGCTGAACAACCATGCCGGGGGTATCTTTGGCCTGATTGACGGACCTGCTTCCCAGCCTGAACTCCGTGAATATTTCGAAACACATCAAAAGCTGAATGCCCGGAATACGGCAGAAGAATTTGAAATGGATTATTTTTACGCAAATTCACCGGAAGAACTCCGGGGGTCGCTTCCACGATTCTTCCAGGCTTCCGGCAAACCGGCGATTTTGGAGATAGAAACGGACAATGAAAGCAATAAATCCGTCTTCAGGCAATTTAAAAATAGAATTGATGCGACATTTACCTCATGAATCTGATTATAAAAAGTGGTTATGGATTTAAAATATAACTGGAAACCAATAAAGGAGTACAAAGAAATTCTGTTTCAGCAGCACAATGGAATTGCGCGTATCAGCATAAACCGGCCTGAGGTACACAATGCCTTCACACCGCTTACCGTACAGGAAATGATCGATGCCATGAACTATTGCCGGGAAAGTACAGATATCAATGTAATTGTGCTCACCGGCGAAGGCGGCAAGGCTTTTTGCAGCGGGGGCGATCAAAGTGTACGCGGCCATGGCGGATACATAGGCACGGATACGGTGCCCAGGCTAAATGTGCTCGACCTGCAAAAACTTATCCGCTCCATACCCAAAGTAGTAATTGCAGCGGTAGCCGGATGGGCCATTGGAGGCGGGCACGTGCTGCATGTGATCTGCGACCTCACAATTGCAGCTGAAAATGCACTGTTCGGACAAACCGGACCCAAAGTAGGCAGCTTCGACGGAGGATTCGGCGCTTCCTACCTGGCCCGGATTGTCGGCCAGAAGAAAGCCCGCGAAATCTGGTTTTTATGTGAGCAGTATAACGCAGAAGAAGCTCAAAAAATGGGGCTGGTAAATAAAGTGGTTCCGCTGGAAATGCTTGAAGAAACCTATGTGAACTGGGCGGAAAAAATCATGGAAAAAAGCCCGCTGGCCATACGTATGCTGAAAAGCGCCTTTAATGCGGAACTCGACGGTCAGGTGGGATTGCAGGAGCTGGCCGGAAATGCCACATTACTCTATTACCTGAGCGACGAAGCCAAAGAAGGCAAAAATGCTTTCCTTGAAAAACGAAAACCCGATTTTGGTAAGTTCCCGAAATTCCCGTAGTCCAAAAACTGTTCTGCTTGTAATTTAGTTGCAATGACTGAATCCCTTAATAAATTCGTTAATTGGCTATAAAAACACTAGTGTGGGCGCTGTACTACTTAACGGAAAAAAGCTAAATTTTGAACAACCGGGTCAGGCCGGCGACTTAACAGGTATCACACCTTCTGACAGAGATGTCATTGGATTTATTCGTAATTGGCAATCCGGAATCAAAGAATTTAAGATCAAGACCTCCGGATCAACCGGCAAACCAAAAATCCTTACTCTGGAAAGGGATAAAATGATTTTGAGCGCTGGAATAACGGTTAAAACACTTGGTTTAAAACCGGGGATGACCGTCCTGTTATGCCTTCATCCACAGTATATCGCAGGTAAAATGATGATTGTACGTGCATTAGAACATAATATGGATTTGATTGCCATTACCCCATCATCCAATCCGCTTCAGGAACTAACTGGTGATTACCATACTGACTTTGCTGCATTTGTGCCGATGCAGATGACTGAATTGCTCAAGGCGGGCTTTAGCGGTAAACTAAATAAAATGCATGTGATCATTGTTGGAGGTGCACCCATATCCTTGGCGCTTGAAGATCACATCCAAAAATTATCAGTGCCTGTATATCAAACTTACGGTATGACCGAAACATATTCCCATATTGCACTGAAAAGGCTAAACGGAAAAAACAGAAGTGATTTTTTCCAAGGAGTCGGAGACGTTACATTTGGGTTGGATCATAGAAATTGTCTAACGATCAGGGGAGAAATAACAGATGGAAATGAATTAATAACCAACGACATTGTAAATCTGAAATCCGAAAAAGAATTTTTATGGATCGGACGGCATGATAACGTAATAAATTCAGGCGGTTATAAGATCCATCCCGAAGCTGTCGAACAACAAATTGAACAGATTTTCAACAAAGCAGGAATTCAAAACCGCTTTTTTCTGACCGGTTTTCCTGATGATAAATTCGGGGAGGTGCTTGCGCTGATTGTGGAAAACATGCCCGATTATTCAGGGCTGCTGCCATTATTAAAATCAAAACTACCGCAATATGACATGCCAAAATCTGTACACGAGTTAACCAGTTTTATAATAACCCCTACAGGCAAAATTAATCGCAGTTTAACACGAAAGAAAATTTGAATCGAAAAGCAAAATCAATTATGAAAAGCATTGTAATCACCGGAGTATCCACAGGTATTGGTCTGGGATGCACCCGGGCATTTATAAAAAACGGTTACCGTGTGTT
>QIDJ01000367.1 GCA_003228395.1 Flammeovirgaceae bacterium | reverse complement strand
TTTCGCATCAATTCCTTTTTGTCTATGGGTAAATATCCATGAAAGGCAAATGATTGGCCGTTCATGCCCGACCCCATTAAGGCAAGCGTCACTGACGATGGCCCTGTAACGGGGACGACCTGTATCCCTGATCGATGAGCAGCTTTTACAACCATCGAACCCGGGTCGGCGATTCCCGGGCATCCCGATTCTGAAATAACGCCACAATTCGCGCCTTTTTTCACTGGCCGGATTAGTTCTACTGCCTCTTCATATGTTGTTCGCTTATCAAGCAATTCAAACTTCAATGTTTCGATTTTTTGCCTTCTGCTTTCAGGTATAAGCTTCATAAGCTTACTCAAATATCTTCTGCCATTGCGGAAATCCTCAACAAGGTAATAATGGATATCCTGGATTATGGAAAGTACGACAGGTGGTATAACTTTATGCTCTGTTTCCTCAGCTATAACATTTGGAATCAGATAAATTTTACCGGATTTTAACGCGTTCATAAATAAGATTGTTATGGGTAAGGTTTTGATAATTGCGGGTATTGCACTGCTTGTTGCAGGGACTCTGATCGAGCTGTCTGACAAAATCCCCATGCCGGGCCGGCTTCCCGGAGATATTGTAATTGAAAAAAAGCATGTAAAAATCTATTTTCCATTGGCAACGAGCTTATTGATCAGCCTGCTGTTAACACTTCTATTCATGCTTATCCGCTGGTTTAAAAACTAAAGCAAGCTTCCCATTTATTCGTTTAAAAAATTATTTACAATATTCAGAAATTCTTCCGTTTTTTCAGCATGAACCCAGTGTCCGGCGTCTTTTATAGTAACCACCCGGTTGTCGGGAAAAATCTGGTCAATCAACGGCAGGTCATCCTTTTTAATATAGGTTGATTTTTCGCCATCAATAAAAAGCGCCGGTTTGTAAAACGTAAAACTCTCATCAAGTCCCACTACAACGTCTTCAATATTATCCATGATTACCTCCAGGTTGATCTTCCATCTGAATGTTCCATCCGGATTGCGGGCCAGGTTTTTTAACAAAAAGTTGCGTATCCAAACCTGGGGAACGTAAACGGCTAGCGTCTGATCCGCTTCCTCCCTGCTTTTAAGTGAGCCTAAAGGGATTTTTTTCAATCCTTCGAGAATAACATCATGGTGTACTTCATACGACCTGGGGGCAATGTCCACAACAACAAGTTTATCCAAATAGTCCGGATATCTGACAGCAAACTGCATACCTACCTTACCTCCCATAGAGTGGCCCATTATGTATGGATTCTCAATGTTAAGCCGCTTTATAAAATTAAATAAATCTGCCACCATCACCTGATAGTCAAATTCTTCGCTGTGAAATGACTTGCCGTGATTTCGTTGATCGGGTATAAACAGTTGATATTTTCCCGACAGAGTCCTGGCGATAGTCATCCAGTTATCGGAAGATCCGAAAAGGCCGTGTAAAATTATTAGGGGTTTCCCTTTTCCCAAATGCCGGTAAAATAGTTCCATTTCTGTTTGTTTTGAGTTATACAACCAAAAACTATGTTATCAGCTCCCTGAGGTAGAGTTGAATGGTATTTTCAAGTCCGTAATATAAGGCATCGCAAACCAACGCATGGCCGATCGATACCTCGTCAAGGTAAGGAATGCTTTTACGGATATAACTGAGATTATGTAGGTCGAGATCATGACCGGCATTAATGCCCAGGCCAAGAGATCTGGCAATTTCAGCGGCAGTAACATAAGGAGCCACTGCATTCTCCTTATCAGTATGATACCTTTGGGCATAAGGTTCGGTATATAGTTCAATCCGGTCGGCACCGGCTTTGGCTGCTCCTTCAATCATTTCTTTTCTGGTATCAGAAAAAACAGATACCCTGGATGCGAATTTTTTTATTTCAGAAATCACTTCTTTCAGGAAAGATGCTTGTTTATCCGTATCCCATCCTGCATTGGAGGTAAGCACATCCGGGGGATCGGGAACGAGTGTTGCCTGCACAGGCCGGACCTTCTTTATAATTTCAATGTAACGTTCATCGGGAAACCCTTCAATATTGTATTCGGTGGTTACCACTTCCCTGATCCCAATCACATCATCATAGGTAATATGTCTTTCGTCTGGTCTTGGATGCACGGTAATACCCTGGGCGCCGAATCGCTGACAATCAACCGCCGCTTTTTTCACATCCGGATTGTTGCCGCCTCTGGCATTCCGAATCGTAGCAAATTTATTTATGTTTACGCTTAATCTCGTCATTGAATCTTATATTCTTTTATACCTTTGGCGAAGTTAGTTATTTAGTTTAAAAAGGGAATTACCATGAGCCTAAAAGCGCAGATTGAATCCGACATCAAAAAAGCCATGTTTTCGAAAAACAAGCAGGAATTGCTGGCTTTGCGGGCTATTAAATCGGCCATATTAATAGCGGAAACCGAAAGAGGTGCTGTTGGCAGTCTTTCGCATGAGGCGGAAGTAAAATTGCTTATGAAAGCGGCCAAGCAGCGCAAAGATTCTGCTGAAGTGTACCAGGCACAAAGCCGGCAGGATCTGGCGGATAAAGAACTGGTGGAACTGGAAGTGATCAACCGCTACCTGCCTGAGCAAATGTCGGAAGACAAACTCAGGGAAGAACTTAAATTGATTATTGAAAAAACCGGCGCCACCAGCCCGGCAGACATGGGCAAGGTGATGGGAGTCGCCACTAAACAATTTGCCGGTAAGGCTGACGGAAAAACCATTTCAATACTTGTCAGATCGCTCTTGTCGAACTAAACCCGGATGAAAACGGTAGATATCATATTGCTGGTCATTCTCGGATTAGGCGCCATCCAGGGGTTCAGAAAAGGACTGATCATGGAAATCGTATCCATTGTGGCTTTTGTACTGGCAATCATCGGTGGTTTTAAATTACTACATACAGGAATTGATTTTCTTCGCGACCATTTTCAGCTTTCAGGCAAAATAATTCCTTATCTGTCATTTCTGATCATTTTTATTGGTATCATTATTCTGATAAACCTCCTGGGAAAGGCTGCGAAAAAAGTATTGGATATGACTTTGCTTGGAAGTTTTGATAACTTTGCAGGCGCTGCAATTGGTATTTTCAAATGGGCATTCGGCCTTTCGTCGCTCATCTGGATATTTAGCTATTTTGAAATAAATATCCTGGAAAATTATGTGGATAACACGGTAATATATCCCATGGTATCAGCGTTTGCTCCGAAAGTGGTCGAATACATCGCTGTTTTACTGCCTTTTGCTGATGACCTCTTTAAATCAGTAGAGAAAATTAGCTTGCTCGTATGGTAAGTGTAAACGCCCAACGCGTGTTTCAAGCTTTTTTTGTTTATTTTGCATTATTCTTAATTAACCGGATAAATGGATATTAAAATTCATAAAGAAGGAGAATTTCAATTTGTAGATGAAGGTGAAGGAAATATCATCTTGTTGCTGCATGGACTTTTTGGTGCGTTGAGCAACT
>QIDJ01000252.1 GCA_003228395.1 Flammeovirgaceae bacterium | reverse complement strand
GATCATAGATCGCTGCTTTTGCAGGTTCGGGGGTATAGGTATGGCCTGCATCCATGGCTTCCGGAACGGATATCCCAAGCGACTCACAGGCTAATATTGCTGCACCTTTTGCGGATAATTCTGCCTCATCGCTTAGTGATACGGTTTTATTGAATATATTGGAAATCAGTTGCGGCATCCCGCGGATACGGAATACACCTCCGCTTAAAATCACCAGCGTTTGCTCTGCTACAGGAAGTAATTCTGAATTTAAACGAAGATTCATCAGTACGCCCTCAATAGCTGCTTTCATAAAGTGTTCGGCTGTATGGCTTCGTGATATCCTGTAAAACGTGCCCGTGGCCCCCGGATTCCACAAAGGCGCCCGTTCGCCAAAAATATACGGCAGAAACAACAGCCCGTCAGCGTCTTCCTTTACCCGGGTTAAGATATTTTCTATTGTTTCAGTAAAACTTGAATTATTATCATTTATATTATTGAATTTCAATAGATTATATATCCATTCTAAAATATTGCCGCCATTGTTGGATGGCGCCCCGGTTACATATAAATTGCTTTTAAAATAGTAATTGAAGGTTCTCCCGTCTTTATCAGGAACAGGTTTATCAACTGCCATTCGTACCGCGGAGCTTGTGCCAATTGTGATTGACAGATGGTGTTGATTTTTAATTCCTGCACTGGTCACTGCAAGACAACCGTCTGTGGCGCCGATAAACACCGGAACATCCGGAATTGTTGCAGAAGAGGAAAAAGCACCCGCATTTGTGTTATTCACATTTGTATTGACAGGAACCGGTCTGGAAAGCATTTCGGGCATGATACCAGCCAGTTTCAGTGCCTTTTTATCCCAGGTGAGATTGTGTATATTGTATAGACCTGTGGCCGAGGCTGTGGAATAATCGATGAGGTAATCTCCAAACCAGTTTTTTAAAATATATTCCTTGAGGGAGATAAACCGGAAAGTATTATTAAAAATTTCCTGTTTATGTTGTTGAAACCACATGATCTTAAAAAGCGGCGACATTGGGTGCAATGGCGTACCTGTATCGATGTATAGTTGCTTTGCCAGTTTTGACTGCTTAACATTCCCGGCAATTTCTGTAGCACGCAGGTCAGACCATATCAGCGCGTTATAAAGAGGCCGGTTGCTGCTGTCAACCGGAAAAATGCTGTGCATGGCATTGCTGAAACTGATAGCCAGAATGGTATCACCTGTACATTTAGCTAGCAGTTTTTGCAGCGAAGTCTGTGTATCTTTCAGGATTTTATCCGGGTCCAGTTCCTGAAAGCCGGGCACCGGTGAAAGTACATCAACCGAACAACGTACCTGGTTTTGGATATGCAGTTTCCTGTCGAATGCAAGGAGTTTAATAAACGAGGTGCCGATGTCGATGGCTATGATCAGGTCCATTTCATGTACTTGGAGTTGAAATTAATTGGTTCTGCTACGAATTTAATGGAAATAGTACATAAAATCTGAAGCCTGAAGTTATAACCGAATGCTAAAATGCTAAAATGAATTTTATTGAGAAAGATGACGGGGAAAGAAATATACAAAATGAAAATTAAAAAATATTTACGCATTCAATCATTCAATCATTCAATCATTTACGTATTTAATTATTTCCACTAAAATAACAGTGTAACCAAACTCTATTTACAACATCTAAAATCTGACAGCATGAACGACAATATTTACAAGCAAATCGAGCTTACGGGAACTTCCCCTGAAGGGATTGAAAAAGCAATTCAGAATGCCATTTCCAAGGCAGGAGAAACACTTCATAATATACGGTGGTTTCAGGTTACGGAAACACGCGGCGCAATTGATAACAACCAGGTAGTGCACTGGCAGGTTTCGCTGAAAATCGGATTTACTCTCGATTGATATCACTGTTAATTTCAGAATATGGATGTAATATGGATTGTATTGGGCATCATATTTATCATTTATCGGGTTTGTGACCGGTGTGCTGATGAAACTGACGGTCGCAATAATTATTTCCTGGTATTTTTTTACAAATCTGGAATAATCAGAAGGAGGTGCGGTATTATAAAAAGTTGCGAAATAAAATTGCAGCGAACTTTCCGGCCGGTAAATCGTTATTTTAGTAACTCACCTTGAAATTGGTCACCAATGCCATGAAGTTACGATGCTACATACCGGTAATTTCTCTTCTGATCAGTATATATTTTATTTCACTGCGCGCTTATTCGCAAGCCGCTGAAGACAACCCTGATCCGGACCAACCCCTCATAAAAAGCATATTTTTTGGCGGAGGCAGTTATTATATTGATCCGGAACAATCAGAGAGTCTCTATGAATTTATAAACGGTATCACGAATATCGATATGTACACCATTACGATTCACAGTCATACGGACAACATTGGGGGCGCGGAATACAACAACTGGCTTTCAAAAATGCGCAGCGAATCGGTAGCGTATGAATTGATCATACAGCAAATCCCTTCAAACAACATCCACATCAGCGATTTCGGTCAGGACAATCCCATTTTTGACAACAGAACTTTTAAAGGCCGGCTGTTAAATCGCAGGGTGGATATCATATTTGAAAAGATTGTTTTCTGATATCTATATGTGGCTATAGCCGGATTAGGAGTTGTTTTATCTATCCGTCCCGTGAACAGGACGGGAATAACCGGTTTCAAATAATTGAAAAATATCCTTTGTAACAAAATATTCCCTCCGCTTCGGATAAAGGAACGGAAGTAACTTCCGCTCCAGCTGAAGTTGTTTTTTCTATTAGCGCAGAAAACATGTGATTTCACAATCCGGCGGCAGCTTTCATTTTATCAAATATGGCTGTGTTTTCAAATATTCCTGTAAATTTTTCAGCATGCGGGCCATAGGCAAACACCGGAATCAGCACCGGCGTATGCCCTTCCGTAGAAAAGGAACCTTCAACCATTCCCGTTTCAGGATCACCATTGATTATGGCAAACCCGCCTGTTTCATGATCTGCAGTAATTACAACCAGCGTTTCTTCATCATTCGCGGCAAATTCAAGCGCTTTACCGATGGCACGATCGAAATCCAGCATTTCTTCCACGATGTAAGAGGTGAGGTTTTCGTGGCCACCCCAGTCGATCTGTGATCCCTCAATCATAAGAAAAAACCCGTTTTCGTTGTTACTTAACAATCGTAAGGCTGATTCAGTAGCATCCACCAGCATGTTGCCACGGCCTTCGGAAAAACGGGGCTGGTCTTCTTCATGTATCAGCGCTGCCAGCTTGCCACCGGAAATATACCTGAGACTGTCGGCGCTAAAAATAACCTGGTAACCTTTATTCAAAAGCGTATCCAGGTAATTGGCGCTGTCTTTTCTATGACTGAAATTGTTGCGGCCACCTCCGATAAATACATCAATATCAGTATTCATAAAGTCTGCAGCAATTTCTTCATACATGCTCCGTTGTGACTGATGTGCAATAAAGGCTGAAGGTGTGGCGTGCGTTATCC
>QIDJ01000249.1 GCA_003228395.1 Flammeovirgaceae bacterium | reverse complement strand
CCAGGCCGCATGGATTTCTGCCGGAATTCTGATGCTAAAAGAAATTCTCAGACTTCGGATAAAAATTATAATTGTCGAAAAACAATTACATTTAATTTACCAGGCAAGGAAAAAAACGACACAAAAAGTAAATCTCTATGAGAAAGTTCAAATTCCTCTATTTGAAACGGCGATTCTTAAAATCAAACGGTTTCTCGAGGATGAAGAGAATATTTCCAAAGCAGCTCAGAAGATTGTGAAAAAAAGAAATGAATTAAAAGGGATAATAACATGAAAGAACCCATGAAAAAACTTACGGTTCTCTCATTTTATAAGGACAAAGATGAGGTTACGCAACAATTGCAAATCCTGGGAATGATTCATCCGGAGGAAGGTAAAAAGATCGACAGCGACAATATCGAGTCACTGGAAGATCAGAGAATCCAAATTCAGAAGGCAATTGATTATATAGATACCTTTTCTGTTACAGGGAATACCGGCGCGAAAGGTATACCTGACAAAACAATAACGGATATTGTGACGGATATACAACATTTACGACATAAACTGGATGAAAATATTAAAAATCAGGAATCACTTGAAAAGGAAATGCCGCGAGCAAAGATTTGGGGAGATTTTAATCGGAAAAAAATTCGCATACTTAAAAATCAAGGAATCGTTCTTCGATATTTTATTGCAAAAAATAAATATTACAAACGTTTTGATTTTAGCGCAATCAGTCATTTTGTAATCCATGAGGAAAATGGAAAAATCTATTTTGTGGTTATCTCATATAAAGATGAAGCGTATAACCTCCCTTTTGAACAAAGGAAATTGCCGAAATTTCTACCTTCCGAAATAATTTCACAACAGAAAAAACTCAGGTCAGAAGAAGAGACGTTAATAAGAAAACTTCAAAAACGCACAGTATATATACCTGCCCTTAAAAATGAGCTTCTTACCATTCATAACTTAATTGAATTCCAAAAAGTATCCCATAGCTTTTCTTCATCTGAAAATGGGAAGATCATGGTTATAAAAGGGTGGTATCCTGAAAAAATCGAAAAGGAGCTTCTTAAATCATTGGAAAAGCTGAAGATCACCTTTTTCTTGAGTGAACCGACCCAATCAGATCAGGTTCCGATACAGCTTTATAATAACAGATATTCCCGGATTTTTGAACCGGTTACCCGGATATTCCAGCTTCCAAACTACCATGAGTTTGACCTCACACCCATGATTGCTGTATTTTATCCAATATTTTTTGCCTATTGCCTGGGTGATGCAGGTTATGGGCTTGTTTTGGTTCTGATATCAGTCGCAGGTGGGATGACCTTTCTAAAAAATTCGAAAAAAATTGCCGTGTTTGGCGCATTGCTGGGTGGCTTTACGGCTGTCATGGGAATCGTAAAATCCGGTAATGTATTCGGCATTCCCCTGTCAAATACATCCGAAGTACCGTTGTTCCAATTCCTTGCACAATATGTGCTTATTCCTGATAATCAAAATTTCATGTTTAATGCATTTAATGTGGCTTTAATGATAGGTGTAGTTCAGATACTAGTGGGTGTTATCACCTCCGTTTTCAAAAAAATTGTATATCAATCTTTTACACATTCCATTTCTCAAATCGGTAAATTCATGATTATATGCGGGATCTTGCTGATATTTCTTGCCGACATGCAGAACATACAAGAATTAAAACCCTATCTGCCATTGGCGCGGATTGCTCTATTCAGCGGCATTGCGCTGGTGTTGCTTTTTCATGATCTCAGCTTATCGATACTAAAAAGAATTGGAAGCGGCCTCCTGCCCCTGTTTTTCATATTCACCGGCATTTTGGGAGATGTCCTCTCGTATGTCCGGCTGTTTGCCCTAGGCGTAGTTTCATCTGTACTGGGATTGGTTGTCAATCAGATCGGAATGCAGATAATTCCCAATGGTTGGTGGGGAATAATCCTCGGTATCGCTTTTATGTTGTTCGGTCATTCACTTAACCTGGCTTTAGCTGTTTTGGGCGCCGTTGTTCACCCGTTAAGATTGACTTTTGTAGAGTTTTACAATAATGCTCAATTTGAAGGAGGAGGCATTGAATACAAACCTTTCAGGCATGTAACAAATACTAATAATTATAAATTTAAATCATAAAAGACATGGAATTCGGATCATTACCGTTAATACTCGCATTTACAGGAATTGGACTTTTAATTGCACTGGCAGGCACCGGAAGCGCAATCGGTACCTCTACAGGGGCAATGACGACAATCGGAGCATTGAAAAAGCGACCGGAAGCATTTGGGTCTTACTTGATCCTGAGCGCACTACCGGGCACCCAGGGACTTTATGGGTTTGCAGGATTTTTTATTCTGCAGGATTTAATTAGTCCTGAAATGACATTATTGCAGGGAGCAGGCATATTGGGCGGCGGCATTGGACTGGGCATTGTGGGTTTGTTGTCGGGCATATACCAGGGCAGAATTTGTGCCAATGGCATTGATAGTATTTCATCCGGTAACGATGTCTTCGGCCAGACCATGATCCTGGCCGTATTTCCTGAATTGTATGCCATTATTGCCTTTGCAGCATTGTTCATGATCAGAGGTGTTTTAGGGTGACTCAACCAGTCATCATGAACAAACGAAAGGCTGGCTAAATCTGGCCAGGAAGTTTACTTGCCTTTTTTTTGGTGTACAAGGTATGTTTCAAAATGATACATTTAGTGTTTCATTTTGAAACAATTTATTTCATGAAGTATGGTGATTGTCAACTATATCTGATTCACATCCATGGCCATGCCTGCTGGCGAGTGCACGTTAGTAGCAAAGTGTCTGTTTGTAGCTGACTAACTCCGTCATTTATGGCGGCCTCAAAGCCCAACGCCCGCCTGCCTTGGGATGGCCACACGCGACGGCCGGCAGAGGTTTTAAGTAAATGGGAATTAAATTTATGAGATTCTTTCCTCTTACACTTCGTTTGCGTCTGCGCCGAAGTCGGCTACGACGCAGGAGCAAGGCTACGGCCGCACGCTGTCGCTAAAGCTTTAGTGTAAGCGTGCGGCGAAAGTCGGCTAACGGTTACGCAGAAGCTTCACGGCCTCCGCCCTAGGCTTCGGGCGTTCGTCGCCAAAGGGCTATGACCGCCGGCGACCGCCGGCGGAGCGCAGGCGCTACAACGCAGGAGCTCGGCGGGCATATGGTCGCTGTCCTACTTCAGTATGACGGTAAGGCGAGACTTTTACGACCTGATTTTCAGACACACCGGTGTTTTGGCTTCATATTCCTTTACATATTCCAGCTTTCCGTTGTCAAGGATCCGGAACAACACGATATTGTCCGAATTTTGATTGGCTACATACAGGTTTTGGCCGTCGATGAGAAAATTCCGCGGAAACTCACCCCGGGTAGGTTCAAAGCCAAGCAGCGTAAGTTGTCCGCTTTCAGGATCAATACGATACATTACCAAACTGTTGTGGCCACGGTTGGAGCCATAGAGAAACCGGCCGTC
>QIDJ01000207.1 GCA_003228395.1 Flammeovirgaceae bacterium | reverse complement strand
AAAAGAATATTGGAAGCAGCAACTGCTTTATCATATTCCTGACGTGAATGCACCCGTAAGGTAATTTCCTCTGCAAGTGATTTTTGCAATAGCCGCTGATGAGGAGATTCGTCATGCTGCCTGATCAGGTCATTGATTTCCTCCTGGTTGAGCAGGGTAAATACACGGATAAGGGTTTTGGCATCTTCGTCGGCCACATTGAGCCAGAACTGGAAAAAATGATACGGAGAGGTCATTTTCGGATCAAGCCATACATTTCCACTTTCCGTTTTTCCGAATTTAACGCCATCTGTCCGGGTTATAAGCGGTGCAGTAAGCGCATACGCTTCACCTCCGGCTTTGCGCCTGATAAATTCGGTGCCGGTGATGATGTTTCCCCACTGATCCGATCCACCCATCTGTAGTTTTACTCCGTATTGGGCATAGAGATGGTAAAAATCATATCCCTGGAGCATCTGGTACGAAAATTCGGTGTAGGATAGTCCCGTTTCCAGCCGGTTTTTAACGGAGTCTTTGGCCAACATGTAATTAACCGTGATGTGCTTGCCGGCATCACGCAGAAATTCGAGGTAGCCCATATTTTTGAACCAGTCGTAATTATTTACCATTACGGCAGAATTGTCACCGCAGTCAAAATCGAGAAATTTTTCGAGCTGCGTCCGGACACCGGCCTGGTTTATGCGTAATGTTTTTTCATCGAGCAGGTTTCGTTCTTCGGATTTGCCCGACGGATCTCCCACCATACCCGTAGCGCCACCAACCAGGGCAAAGGGTTTGTGACCGGCCAGTTGAAAATGCTTGAGCAGCATGATGGTGGCAAGGTTACCGATATGCAATGAAGGGGCGGTTGGGTCAAAACCAATATAGGCAGACGTCATTTCTTTGCGAAGTTGATCTTCTGTTCCTGGCGTCATGTCGTGAATCATGCCCCGCCATTGTAATTCCCTGATAAAATCAGTCATTCAGAATCCTGTTTTAATGAAGGTGCAAAGATATAAATTTGACAAGTTTCATTTCATTTTATCGCAGCAAATAAATCTGTTTTTATAATCATGAAAAAGTTATATTTTTATGACCTTTATAACGCTCTTATTACATTTTAATTATGTTACAGTTTTCCGGATTTATTAGCGGGTTGGCAATTAGTATTAGTAATGGAAATATTCTTGCGGCGCTCATGCTTCAGCAGCAAGCGCCTTCCACAGATAACGTTAAAATCCTTGTCGCCATCATGTCGGTGGTTGCTTTTATAAGCATTCTGACGCTTATCGTTGTGGTAAGGTTATATTATTCATGGAAAACCGCCTATATACAGATGAAAAATCAGAAGGAACAGGTTGAGCGTAAAAATGAAGAACTTTTGTTTACTGCAGAAAGCCTGAAAGACCTGAACAGCGAAAAAAACACTATTATTTCGGTGGCGGCCCACGACCTGAAGACCCCGCTGAATAACATCGAAGGGCTTGTGAACCTGGTAATGATGGAAAAGGAAAAGCTATCATCCGACCAGCTAAGTTATCTGAAACTGATGCAGGAAACGGCAATAAAAGCCCGGCTGACGATCGATGGTATCCTTGATGTACATAAAATCGAATCGGAGGTGGAGGAGCTGAAGGCAGGAAGAGTAGATTTTATTCCCCTGCTTGAGGAGATTATTAAAACACAAAGTACGTTGGCAAAAAATAAAAAGATTTCGGTGACCCTGGAGGCGGACTTAGCCCGGACAAAGGTGTTGCACACGGATCCAAGTTACTTCAGGCTTATATTTTCCAATTTGCTGTCTAATGCCGTTAAATATTCGCCTCCCGAAAAGAAAATAACCATACTGGTAACGGAAACGGAAAATACCATCCGTATTTCCGTGGACGACCAGGGGCCTGGTATGGACGAACGAACGAAAAAGCGCCTGTTTGCACCATATTCAAGTGTATCGGGCAGCAACGGAGGAGACAAGGTAATTGGTCACGGATTGGCTCTCACCCGCAAGCTGATCGGCAAGCTAAGCGGGAAGCTACAGGTAGAGAGCACGTTAGGCGAGGGGAGTACCTTTACGGTGGAATTTTTCAAGTAATACATTTACTCCAGGAATGGGATGGGATGGCATTGCTGCAACCCGAATCGTTTTATCATATTTACATTAGGGCTAACGGCAGCGAGAACCTGTTTAGAAAGGATGAAAACTACCGTTATTTCCTAAAACAGTGGGTAAAAGAACTGCAAAAAACGGAACTGATGCTGATTGATTTGGAATATACGATGAATCATCGTATATTGGTGATATGAAAGTGACTGCAATTATTCCTGACCAATTGATTGAAAGAGTTAAGCGTGTTTCCGGAGGCAAAAACATCACCGAAAGCCTTTTAATAGCCCTTGAGGAATATTTAAAACAGAAGGAAATACGCTTCTTAATGGATAAGGTGGAGCAAAATCCATTAATCTTTAATGAAGATACTGCCGCCTATAAAATCAGGAAGGCCAATCGCAATCGATGACGGTTGTTGACACTTCAGTTTGGATTGCGTATTTAAGAGGCAACAAGGAAACAGGTATCATTTTAGGCCAGATGCTCATAAACCGGGAGGTAATGGCAGTGAGCGCGGTGTTTGGCGAATTGTTACAGGGTGCAAGAAGCAACCGGGAACGCAAGGTAATTATGGGATTTTGGGAAAATCTGCCATTTGCAAGCGAAACCGGTATTTTTCTGGAAGCCGGCAGGTTATCATGTGAAAACAAGTTATTTGCCTTGGGTGTAGGATTAATTGATTGCTATATTCTTGCATTTGCATTGAATAATAATTGCGCGATTTGGACGCTGGATAAAAAGCTGCGTAAAGCGATGGACATGATTGGACAGGATTGAATTTTAGAGTTTTTTAAAATTTCATTTGGATTTTTGTTAAGAACCATGAGCAATATCAATTGATTCGCAATTATGAAAATTAATTTTATAAAATATACCTGACTAATGCAGGCCAATACGTACTATCATATATATAACCGGGCCAACGGTAGTGAAAACTTGTTTCGAAAACCGGAAAACTACCGGTATTTTTTACAACAGTGGGAAAAATATATTACACCTATTGCCAGTACGTTAGCCTATTGCCTGATGCCGAATCATTTTCATTTTTTGATTAGAACGCTTGAAGAAAATAAGTTAAAGAAGAATTATTCAACTCTTGGAAAGTTTCAAACTTTCCAAGAGTTGATATCGTTTAGAATTAGTAAACAATTTGCCAATTTATTCAGCAGTTACACCCAGTCGTATAATAAAATGTACGGAAGAAAAGGAAGTCTTTTTAGCCCAAATTTTAAAAAGAAAGAAATAGACTCAGACTCTTATTTAACTTCGATCATTCTGTATATTCATCATAATCCGATTCACCATGGATTTACAAAAAACATAAGAAGCTGGCCTCACTGCAGCTACAATGTAATTATAAATAATGAACCATCATTTATAGATGCATCAGGGGTAATAGAC
>QIDJ01000238.1 GCA_003228395.1 Flammeovirgaceae bacterium | reverse complement strand
TGATTTATTAATTATTCAAAAATAGGTATTTGCGTAATAATTTACATCATCGGATCCAACTGGTAAAATTTAATATATTACTTACTTAAAGAAAAACAGCCCAATCAGACATCCTGCTGCAGTACCTTGTTCAGTATTTTTACTGTGATCAGATATGTTGGCCTTACTCCTTCCACACCAAGACTACCTGAAGCAAGTGTACCGCCTGTTTCAAGCGGGTTATCCGATGCGTAATAGGCATACCGTACTTTTATATCGGTATCTATACTCTTGCGAATAAGCGCTGCCGACTGAATGGCCTTCTGATAATGGGCGCCTTCCATCTCGAGCCCCACTGCATTCCAGGACGATTTCTGAAAATACCGCAAAATCTGTCTGTTTTGCAGTGAAGTTCCCAAAACGGTAACCATGGGCCCTCGCACTACATTGAGTCCATACCCTGCAAATTCACCGGCGTTAAAATCATTTTCAAAGGGATAGTTGTCAGCAGTGCCTTCAAAAACATGAGCGGTAGGTATCATTATATCACCTTTCTTCCCTTCCAGAATACCTGCTTTGCCCATTACGCTCACTGACTTAACATTCAACGGCAGCAACTTGTCTTTATATTCAAAAGGCTTTAATAACTCGTCCATTGTTTCGAATGCCTGTTCGCCAAACGCATAATCCATGACCACCAAAACCGGGTGTGATGTTTTGATGTATTTTAAATCAACCTTAATGGATTTAGAAATTAACCGAAAAGGAATTTTTTCCGTATCAATGATCTGGATGGCAAGATTTGTACCGCTTGTGTCGTCGATTTGATACAACCCGTGCTTTTCGGCAAACCGTTGTACGCTTGCCTGGAGCTTACCGGATTTATCCTTACTGAGCATCAGCGCCAGATCTTCTGTTTTTCCTTTACTTACATCCTTTTTCAATGCCGGAATGGCATAAATGCTGTTCATCACACTATGTGGATTGGCAGAAATGATATGTATCGGGCGTTCAATCAGTCCCCTGTCATGCAAGGCCTTCTTAATTTCCGACGCCCATAATTCACCGTAGATATGATGTCCGACACGCTGACGCAGGTTTGATGAAAAAGTAATTTCCCTGTCTATCTTCTGTAAATATTCTTCAATGGCCAGTTTTCCCAGCCAGTAAGTAATATGAAACAGGCTGTTGAGCGTATCCTTTTTCTTCGCAAATTTTTTTCCGGCATTATGCACTTCCTCATAGGTTCGGCCAAGCAAAATACTCAGGTAGGTATTGGCCTGTTCATAATTAAATTTCTTTTTTTTCTCTTCCTTGCTGATGATTTCCTCCAGTCTTTTCCAGTCGCGTTTCAGGTTTCCCTGGTAGTCGAGGCTGTTTTTTCTGATTTTTTCAGCTTCGTTGTAAACAAAAGTCAGGTGGGTGAGAATGTCGTAGATATCGCTTCTCCCCCGTGTCATTTCAATAAGCATTTGTTCTTCGTCAACGCGATAGCAATTCCGCACCCTTTTAGGCGGGATAACGGCTTTGAAATTGGATGCTTCAAGTCCTTCACGCGATATCAGTCGAATGTATCTGCACTCTTCAATTCCTTTGGGCAGCCGTTCCATCACATATAACAGGCCATCCAGTTCCACTTTTTCGCTATCCGCAATGGAACCGTATATTTCCGGACTAAGCGTTATCAGGGAGCTTCTGAGGGCCTCGCCTGACATACCCATCGGCTTGTAGCTGCCCCGGATAAAAAGGTGCCTCATGGCAATATAGATGCGCTCGATGGCAGCCCGCGATTCCTGGGCCCGTGTTCGTGAAGGTTCATTGTTCATTTAAAACAGGTAAATGTATGTGTGGGTGTAAAAATACAACCAACCTGACAATTCTTCTTTCGTACGTTATTCATTTTATTCAGTTTTTTGACAATTAGAATATTCCTTTTAAAAGCCAATTATTAGAAAATTTAGGTGAAAGATGAAACTTCAGTAACGTTATTTAAGGATATTTAAAATCGAGAAACACTTGCAATAAATCTGTGCATACCAATTAATCCGGAATGTACTATATTTCCCTTATTTTACGATGCATTCAACAAAACGATTTCCTGTCCATGGGTATGCCGGTATTGTGCTGGTAGTCGTATTCTGGCATTTAAACTGGAATCTGCCCGGCTTGCGTACCCACTGGGTGTTTTTTCCCCTGTGGCTTGGATACTGCCTGACGATGGATGCCATTACTTACTACAAAAAGGGAAATTCGCTGCTAAGCCGGAACTGGAAAGGATACATATCCCTGTTCCTTGTAAGCGCGCCATCCTGGTGGCTTTTTGAGCTTCTGAACAAACCGGGCAACTACTGGTTTTATACCGCCCGGGAATATTTTACCGACCTGGAATACTTTGTACTTGCAAGTATCAGTTTCTCTACTGTAATTCCCGCCGTTTTTGGCACTGCTGAATTGGTTGGATCGTTTTCTAAAATTCAACATATGCCATCCTGGCTCAGAATTGGAAGTAAAAGGTATGAAACCACACTGTTTTTTATGCTGGGCGTGCTCATGCTGCTGGTTGTGTTGTTTTTACCGGATTATGGAGCGCCGTTTCTATGGATGTCCGTATTTTTTATCATTGATCCGATAAATGGCTGGCTGGGCCACCGGTCCATTTTAAGCGAAACAGGAAAAGGAAACTGGAGACCTGTGATCACGCTATGGGCAGGTTGTCTGATTTGCGGTTTTTTCTGGGAAATGTGGAACTACCATTCCAATCCCAAATGGATTTATGATGTATCCGGCGTGAATTTCTGGCATCTTTTTGAAATGCCGGCGCTTGGTTATTTAGGATATTTCCCTTTTTCGCTGGAGTTATTCGCTTTGTATCATTTTATTACCGGCATTTTTAAGCAAAACAGGCTTACCAATTACCTCCGGGTTTGAATAGTGCTGTTATTTTGTTAAATCTTATTATTTCATCATGCAGATACAATGTATGCATGAGCTGGTTAAATTTGCATGAACAACCATGAAAACAATCCCGGTAAAACAATTCATTGAAGCATTCCCTGACGCGCCGGTAATCGATGTACGGTCGCCGGAAGAATACCGGAAAGGCCACATTCCGGGTGCGGTCAATATTCCGCTTTTTAAAAATAAAGAGCGCGCCGAAATCGGGATAACCTATAAAACGGAGGGAAAAGAAACGGCTGTTAAAACAGGGTTGAAAATAGTGGGGCCGAAAATGGCCACACTGATTGAAACGCTTGAAAAAATTACAGACGGCAATAGAACCACGGTAAAATTATATTGCTGGCGAGGTGGCATGCGCTCATCCAGCATTGCCTGGTTGTTTGAAACGGCTGGCTACGAGTGTCTGGTATTGGAAAAAGGCTATAAAAGTTACCGGAATCTAATGGACACCGTGTTTGACCGGTTTCAAATTATACTCCTCGGGGGTGAGACCGGAGCAGGGAAAACGAAAGTTCTCCAAGAACTCCGCATAGCAGGCGAACAGATAGTGGATCTT
>QIDJ01000196.1 GCA_003228395.1 Flammeovirgaceae bacterium | reverse complement strand
ACAAAATATTATATATTATTAAAACAGGTATTATTACCAAAACTGCATCTGTGGGTTAAGTGGTCAAGAGCAACTTTCAGAAACCGGACATCCATTGGTTCCGGAACCGAAAAAATATCCGGAAACACCAAATCCGAAATTAAAGGCCAGCTTATTTATAAGTTCTGATCCGGCTATAATAAGTCACTTTATGGCCAAACAAGAGTTACCAAAGTTCCAATATCCGCGAGGAACAGTCAATTCAGTAATGACCGGCTAATCACACCATTCATGGTGAGCAGGCGTCTAAGACTTACTGGGCTCCAGTCCATTTTTTTTGATACAAGATTTTAAATATATGGGCTAAAGCCCGGGAGTGCATTAAAGTGTTATACTCCAGCATGAATGGCGGAGTTAGTCAGTTACAATCAGACAGTATCCTCAGCCCCCTGTGTGTACCTGCACATTTTCAAGTAAGATTGATTATCCATTACATTCATGGCGTGGATTCAGCATACAATACGCTTTGGGCTTTAGCCCCATGTTTCCGGCCGAATGAAATTTATCCCTGCTACCATTCTCAGCCCTATAATTTCATATCAAACCAATTATTTTAAGATTTCCGCTCAAAATCTGATTAAATTTGTAAGAAATGATTTTAAAACGTTATGGAAGTCCTCGAAAAACGCCCAAATATTGATTTACAGAAATATTTTGAATCTTTCAGAATGCAAATTGTTGGAAACAGGAAAAAATTTCAGTCGCCCAATGGAGAAAAAGAGATTATTTATGCCGACTGGACTGCGAGCGGCCGGTTATATGCACCCATAGAAAAGATGATCAGCAACCACATAGGGCCTTTTGTTGGAAACACACACACCGAAGCTACTGTTACGGGTACTTCTATGACCAAGGCCTATCATGAGGCCCACGCGATCATCAAACAGCATGTAAACGCTTCAAATGAAGATGTGATCATCACTACCGACTCCGGAATGACCGGTGTCGTGAACAAATTCCAGCGAATACTCGGACTTAAGGTGCCTGAAAAATTGTATAGTAAGATAAATATTAATGATTCCAAAAGACCTGTGGTATTGGTCACACACATGGAGCATCATTCCAACCATACCTCGTGGCTTGAAACCATAGCGGATGTAGAATGCATTATGCCTTCTGAAAAAGGCCTCATCGACCTTGATAACCTGTTGGAATTACTTGAAAAATATAAGGACAGGGAAGTGAAAATTGCGTCTGTTACCGCCTGCTCAAATGTAACCGGTATCCAAACCGACTATCACGAAATTGCCCGGATTATGCACGAACATGGTGGACTTTGTTTTGTTGACTTTGCCTGTTCTGCGCCTTATGAACATATAGATATGCATCCGGCCACTTCGTCCGAAAAACTGGATGCCATCTATTTTTCACCTCATAAATTTCTGGGTGGACCCGGATCTACCGGTGTTTTGATTGTTAATTCAGAGTTATACCAAAATCAGGTTCCAGACCAGGTTGGCGGAGGCACGGTGGCCTGGACAAACCCCTGGGGCGAACATAAGTTTTTTGATGACATTGAGATCCGGGAAGATGGCGGAACACCGGCGTTTCTGCAAACCATCAAAGCAGCGCTAACCATAAGGCTCAAGGAAAAAATGGGACTTGAAAATATACTTAAAAGAGAACATGAAATTGTGCAGCGGGTGTTTGACGGTTTATCAGATGTGGACAAATTGCATTTCCTGGCCGGAGAACACCGGGACCGGCTGGCCGTATTTTCATTCTACATTGACAACCTTCATTATAATCTTGCAGTAAAATTGCTCAACGACAGGTTTGGCATACAAACCCGGGGCGGATGTTCATGTGCCGGCACCTATGGCCATTACCTGTTACACATTTCGGAAGAAGTATCGCATTCCATAACAGACCGGATTGACAAGGGACATCTTGAGGATAAACCCGGTTGGGTCAGAATGTCGTTGCACCCTACAATGACCAATGAAGAAATTGATTTTATCATTGACGCCATTAAATCTCTTATTCAGAATCATGAAAAGTGGGGAAAGGATTATTATTATGACGCTTCGGTCAATGAGTTTTATCATAATACCATGAACGGAACGGAGGAAAGGAAGGTATCGGAATGGTTTAACAGTGACCTGCTAAGCTAACAGAAAGCATGTATCAGGTATTTTCAAGGGTTTATGGCATTGGAGCCCTGTCATATCTGAATTTATTACCAAACAGCACAAACAGTACAACAGACATAAAACTGACAATAGCGCCAAACATAAAAGTCAGGACAGGATTGACCTGCCATAAAAATCCTGCCAATAAACCTGATGGCAGGGCCACCAGCCCGGTAATGGTATGGAATGTGCCCAGGGCAGTTGCTTTTAACCCTTCGGGAGCCAAATCGGATACGATGGCCCGCTGGTTGCCGTCAATGATCGCAGAGACAGTTCCGTACAGCGCAAACAGGAGTATGAAAGACGAAAGTGAATAAAAAACAGTAAACCCCAGCGCAGTAACTGTAAACAGTGAATACCCCGCGACCAATACCTTTTGCCGTCCTGCTTTATCCGATAGTTTGCCAAACGGAACCGATAAACCCGCATAAAAAATATTATACAGCACATATAAAAGAATGGGCGCCCCCATTGCCCATTTTCCATCGAACAATTGTTGGGCCCGTAAGATAAAAAACATGTAACTAAAATTGGAAAAAGCAAATATTCCCGCAACAAGGAGAAACAATTTCAGGGCGGAGGGTAATGATTTAAGCCCAACTTTCAGGCTTATTTTTTTTGGCTTTTCTTTATGCTCCTTTACAAACCATAGAGGAATAAGTGAAAAAAAAGCGATGGTGGAGGCAGCTAAAATGACGGTTTTAATCTCAAATTCCATAAACCAGACCAGGAGAAAGGCAACAATAGCTCCCAAGATGGCCCCGGAGGTATCCAGCGCACGGTGGATGCCAAACCCCTTCCCTCTCTGATCAGGCATCGAGTCAGCAATAATGGCATCCCTTGGCGCTGTACGCAGCCCTTTCCCAACCCGCTCGAGGCTTGTAAACAACAAAATATGCTGCCAGATGGTCGCAAAGAACAGAAAAAATTTGAAAACAGCCGAAGTGAAGTATCCCGAAAAAATAAACACTTTTCTTTTCCCTGTGCGGTCAGACCAGTAGCCGCTGAATACTTTGAGCAGGCTTGATATGCTGTCGCGTAAACCGCCGGTGAACCCTACAGCCATACCTGCACCTCCAAGAGCAGTGATGAACATAGGTAAAATGGGAATAATTATTTCACTGCTCAGGTCATTGAAAAAGCTTACCATTCCGAGCAGAATCACATTCTTACGCGCGCTTTCCGGATTCTTTACCATAGAAGTAACCTGTAAGTTAATTGCCTGCTGCCTGAATTACGAAAGGGACGCTAAAATTTTTTTTCAGATATTTACGGATATTATAAATTCAAATATAAAATATATGGATATTTATGGATATTTATGGAT
>QIDJ01000001.1 GCA_003228395.1 Flammeovirgaceae bacterium | reverse complement strand
AGGCGCAGGTTTAAATTCAAGCAAAGCCGGAACGGCATCCGGGTTATTAAAGGTGTACTCCTTGCGGATCACCTTTCTGCCATCCAGCAGCATAGTGATGTCATTTACATACGCATCAAAATCGATCGACTGCAGCGTGTCAAAATTGGATACGCCGTTTTCATCTTTTGGCTGCATATCCCGTGGGAGGTAATAGTTATCCTGAGATATCAGGCAGATGTCATCCGGATTAAATGCTCCGAGAAGTTCTTTTAGAAAGAGGGTCTTTCCCGAAGCGCTTCCACCGGTGATACCTACTACAAATGGCTTTGACTTACTCACTTTTTTTAAGTTAACAGAAAATCAGCAAATTTCCTTATTGAAATGCCTCTGTGACTAATCCGGTTCTTTTCTTTGGATGTCATTTCTGCAAAAGTAGTAACATATCCATTGGGTACAAACACCGGATCGTATCCAAATCCGCCCTCACCTCTCCTTTCATTTACAATTTTACCATTGACTACTCCTTCAAACTGTTTTTCCTTTCCATCTGTAATCAGCGTGATAACGGTTCTGAACCGGGCATTTCTGTTAACTGCCTTTTTAAGGTTTTCAAGCAGCATATCTACATTTTTACTATCATCGCCGGGTGTGCCTGCATAGCGAGCCGAATGTACCCCGGGCGCTCCACCCAGTGCTTCCACTTCCAGGCCGGTATCATCAGCAAAGCAATTCATCCCATAGGTATCATACACATAGCGGGCTTTCAATCGGGAATTTTCTTCCAGTGTATTGCCGGTTTCTGGAATTTCATCAGCATTGCCAAGGTCTTTCAGACTTAATACTTCAAAATCTCTTCCAAGTATATTCTGCACTTCCGCCACTTTGTGCAAATTGTTTGTAGCAAAATATAATTTCACCTCCGGTTACTGACTACGCTTGACGTCAAGAAGATCTACTTCGAAAATAAGATTGGCATTAGGAGGTATGCTGCTGCCCCTGCCGGCGGTACCATAAGCCAACCCCGAAGGAAGATACAATGTAGCCGTGGCGCCCTCATGAAGGAGTTTAAATCCTACTTTCCATCCCAGAATAAGCTGTTCGAGAGGAAACTGACTACCCTGGCCGGCGTCAAATTCCGATCCGTCAGAAAGAAGGGTTCCCCTGTAATTTACCGTAACTATATCAACCAGTTCGGGAGAAATGCCCGTTCCTTGCGTGTGAACCACATACCGCAAACCAGAATTGTCCACCACTGCAATAATATTTCGCGCCTGTAGATAGGCATCAATTATCAGTGTATCTATGGCGAGTTGGGTTTTGTCAACGTTTGCAAGTTCAATTTGTAACTGCTCTTCCGCTGTGATTACTTCATCATCAACGTTACATCCTGAATAAATCATAGTAAGAACCAGTAACACAATATTACGTTTCGTTTTCCACATGGTTTTCTTGATTAATCTAATATATCCACCAATTCAACATCAAAAATCAGGATTGCGTTCGCGGGTATGATGCCGGTTGCACGTTCACCGTATGCCAGTGTGGAAGGAATATACAAAACACCCTTCCCTCCTCTTTTTAATAATCCGATACCGATATCCCAACCCCGTATCACACTGCCCGTACCCAGAGCAAACTGATAGGGTTGATATGGCCGGTCTTCGTTAAACACTCCGGCTTCTCTGGCTACTGCCTCCACGCTGGTATCAAACACCTGGCCGCTCATAAGTTTCCCGGTATAATTAACGCTAACTTTCTGGTTGGGTTGCGGAAATTCTCCTTCTCCTTCTTCAATCACTACATACCGGAGTCCGGAAGGATCAATTTCAGCTTCAATTTTGTTTTCCTTAAGGTACAAATCAATTGTTGTGCCGTCTTCTTCAAGCTGCTCACCCTGTCTTTCTATCATTGCCTCTTGCTGCTCTTCCATCATTTTCATCCGGTACACGCCAAATTCCTCCCGTGTAAAAACATTCTCCACTCCGATAAAAACGGTAACATCCGAGCCTCTTTCCAGACTATCGGGTAAAGTAAGATTGAATGTGTTTTCATACAGGTCTTCGATAGGAAATTTTATAATAAGGCTGTCTCCTTTCTGCAGCATCCGTATGCCCTCTTCAAGTCCGCCGTTGCGACTCAGCACCGAATCATCGTAGCTGATTGCCATCGGGCTTCCGGACTGTGTGGAAGAAAAGATTACATTCCCGGGTGCATTCACATAGCTCACATTCATTACCAGGATATTTCCATCTTCCGGTATGGCGCCTTCTCCCTCAATTACAAAATTATATTTCAGGCCTGAATCGGTAGTTTTAAACTCCTTTTGTTCACATGATTGTAACCACACAATCGCCAGGAACAAAACAATTGGTTTAATCGCTCTATACATCAATTTTTGTAGTTTTAGAATTTGTTATAAGTTCATTTTTATATAACGGCAGCAGCCCTTTGAATTTTTCAATTGTTTCTGCAAAAGACAGAGAAGACTTGCCTCCGGCTGCATTTTTATGACCGCCTCCATCAAAGTGCTTTGCCGCAAAATCATTTACGGAAAAATCACCGATTGACCGGAATGAAAGTTTCACATCCTCCGACCTGTCGATGATCACTGCAGCAAACTGGATTCCCTCAATGGACAAGGCATAATTAACCAGTCCTTCGGTGTCGCCGGTTTTTGAGTTGAATTTTTTTAATTCACTTTTGGATATGGCAAAAAATGCGGTATTGAATTCCTCCAGTACAGTAAGTCGTTCACTCAGGGCAAAGCCCAGCAATTTTAACCTTTCAAGTGAATTAGTATCGTAAATGAGCTTGGCAACCTTCGCAGGGTCTGCGCCATGGCCTACCAGTTTTGCAGCCGTAAGCAGCACGTTCTGGGTTGTGTTGGAATGTCTGAAGGATCCGGTATCGGTCATCACCCCTGCATAGAAGCACGCTGCAATATCCTTATCCATCAAATCCTGATCACCTGCCTGCACAATCAGGGCATAAATCAATTCGGCTGTGGATGCAGCTTTGATACTCCACTCCACATAGTCGGCAAAATCTTCCGGATCAAGATGATGGTCAATAAGTACTTTAACCGCTTTGCTCACCCGCACTTTTTCTCCCAGGTCGTTGATCCGGCTTAATGTCGAAAAATCAAGACAAAATATGATCTCCGATTCGGTAATCAACCGGGTGGCCTCCTCCTGCCCTCCGTTCTCATAAATGATCACATCGTCATTGCCATTCATCCAGTTAAGAAAAGCCGGATAGTCCGTTGGAGATATTACATTAACGCTATGGCCTTTCTTCCGTAAATAACCAGCCAGCCCCAACGACGATCCCAGGGCGTCAGCATCAGGCTTCTGGTGCGTAGTAATAACTACCTTCGCCGGCTTGTTGAGTAAATCTTTAAAGGATGAGAAATTTTGCATTATTCCGGTTTGAGTTCTATGGCTTAAAACACCTGAAAAAAAACCTGATTATTTCATCACGAAAAATCAGGATGCAAATTTGGTAAGAAATCAACGCAAAACCAAAATGAT
>QIDJ01000116.1 GCA_003228395.1 Flammeovirgaceae bacterium | reverse complement strand
TAGTCTGATCCGGTGCTTTCTATTACAATTGTTTTTCTAAACCAAAAGGCACCGTCCAAAGCTCCAGAATCATATACATCAAATCTTCCAGGTAGTTAAATTGACGACCAATGTTCATCTGAAAAATTGAGTTGATTTAGCTCTGAATCACTAAAATCAATATTCTCCCATCCCTCTTTCGTTTGCGGAATCGCTACCGTATCCCATTTTGAAAACCACTCCAACGTCGTTTTTTGTTCGCTTGCATTTTCTAACCTTTCAATATCGTTATCAAAATCACCCATTTTTCTCAACTGACTTTTACTGGTCCAGGCTTCGGCTACTGTTCCTCCCCAGCTGGTATAGATGATGCCTATAGGGATATTCAGTTCCCGGTGGATTCTTCGGGCAAAAAAATACGCAGTAGCACTAAACTCACCGGCCGTTTCCGGAGAAGCTACATCCCATTGGCCTGCTAACGTATCCAAAGGTGCAAAAGAAAGCTTTCTTACAACTGTAAACATTCTGATTGCAGGATAATCTGCGTTGGCAATCTCTTCTTCCGAATTAGCAACAGGGCCATTTGGAGGCCATCCTTTCAGGGGCATTTCCATGTTGGACTGACCAGATGCAAGCCAAACTTCACCGGCCATTACATCGTTCAGGGTAATTGTACTATCATTTGTTACGATATTCACAGTGAACGGTCCGCCGGCTTCGGGAGTAGAAAGTCTGAGTGTCCAGTTTCCGTTGTCATCGACGATCGCTGAAGCTTCTTTACCCCAGCTACCTGAAACGGTAACTTCCTCTTTCGGGGTGTATTCGCCCCAAAAAGCTACTTCTTCCTGCTGCTGAAGGACCATGTGATCAGAAAAGAGGGAGTTGACAGATAACTCCTTTTGTTCATGTCCCACCTGACAGGAAGTAACTAAAAAACAAAGTACGAGTGCAATAAAACCAGGATTCTTAATTGTTGACATGGTTGAAAAGTTTTAACGAACGTTTTTTATGCTATTTATTTTCAATATTTTAATGCGCCGGTATGCATGGTTATTTTCCATTCATTCTCCATCCTGGAATAAACTTTCCTAATACCAATTCCCATTCCATTGGATCATGAGAAGCAGGAGTTTTAGGCCAGGGCCAAACCATATCCGGATGAAATATTGAAATCAATAAATTTACATCCTGCGTGTCCCAGGCTTTTGTTTCTCTATTTACAATTGCTGTTATCTCTCTTTCTTCTTTTGTCATATGCTATTGAATCAAAAATATTTTTTTACTTATTATGCACACGGCAGTACCAATGGGCGTTGCGGAGCCTTAGTGCCTTATCGTAACTTGTTATCACGTTGATAAACGGAAGTTGCATCATCCGATATGATACGTCCAGATGGGGCGCCTGGCATGGTTTACCACTTCTTCTGCCAGGCTGCCACTGAACAGCCGTCCGAGTCCGGAGCGTCCATGCGTACCCAGCGCCAGCATGTCGGCGTTAATTTCTTCTGCATAGTGAATAATGCCGTCCTCTTCGGAAATATCATTATAAACCCTGGTGGTGCAGTCAGAGAGGTTGTTTTTCTTGATCCATTTTTGGATGCGCTTTTTCGAAAAACTATCCGGTTCAAAATTATTGAGCGTATTAATCCGAACGAAATGCAACTTAGCATCAAATAACTGTTGCATATTCTTCGTATGCTCCATAAAGGCCGGACTATCTTCTTTGAAGTCCGATGCAAATACAATGTCCTTGATATCGCCTAATGTTACCGGACGTTTTACGGTAATTACGGGGCAAGGTGCATGCCGGACAACTTTTTCTGTATTTGAGCCAATCAGTACTTCTTCAAGGCCTGAGGTGCCTTTTGAGCCCATGACCACCAAATCCACATCTTCATCCTTCAATTCACCTGAAATGTTTACAAATGGATTTCCGATTTTTACTTCCTCTACAATAACCACCTTTTTCGCCCTGGCTATGGCAGCCATTTCGTCAAGCTGATTTTTGTTTTTATCCATCATTTCCCTGGCTACTTCTCCTTCAACAGGATCAGGTCCTCCTACATCCAATGCAGTATAGGCGGTGGCAACGGGGTATTCGAAAACATGTACGAGTTTAATGGTCGCATCTGTTTTTTGGGCAATCTCAATAGCCAGGTCAAGCGCAATTTTTGCCTCATCTGAAAAATCTGTTGGCACCAATATCCTTTTCATATCGTATCAGGTTTTTATTTATTTAAGTTATAGGTATAAACAGGTCTTTTTGCATAATTAACCACATCTTCGGCAATACTTCCGCTCAACAGGTGTGCAAAACCCGTGCGACCGTGCGTGGCCATGGCTATCATTCCTGCATCAATCTCCTCGGCAAAATAAATGATGCCGTCTTCTTCAATGGCATCATTGTAAATATTGAATGTATAATCCATGATATTAAACGTTTTCACAAATTCCATCATCTTCCTGCGTGTAGCCCAGTCCGTCTGAAAATTGTTCGGTGTATTGATCCTGACCAGGTGCAGGGTAGCTCCGAAAGCTTGCTGTAGCTCCTTGAGTCTTGAAATCAATTCATGTTCATCTTCATTGAATGTGGAAGCATATACGATATTCCTGAAATTTGATTCTTCCACATACTCTTTTACGGCAAGAACAGGAATGGGTGACTTACGAACAACTTTTTCGGTGTTCGATCCGATTAATATTTCCTTAAACCCGGAAACGCCTTTAGTGCCCATTACAATCAGATCATGTTTGCCGCTATTTATCTCTTCAAATATAAACTTGAACGGTTTTCCTACCTTAACATCAGATGTAACATTGATGTTTTGCAATTCCGGTGTGCTAACCAACTCATCCATTCTTTTACGTGTAACATCAATAAGCTTTAGAAAAAAATTGTCATCCATGCCTCTGCCTCCTTTACCCGGAGCCCCTCCCACATTGAAATCTATATCAGTATCTGACTCCACCACATGTAACAGGTGAAAGTTGGAATTGAATTTTTTCGCCATATAGTATCCGGCCTCCACAGCGTGATTGGCCTGGTCGGAAAAATCTGTTGGACATAATATACTTTTCATAGGCTTCCGTTCTGATTAGTTTATCACTATAAATATAAGTATTATTCCAACATCACAAAATGACTAAAATCAGGACTTTTTGTTGCGTTTTATCAGTTGACCTTCAGATTATTGGGCCAATAACAGGCCAACTCCGAAAAGCAAAACAAACAGCAGGGTCGAAAGTGCCATTTGTTTAAGCCACGGATCCAGCTTAGAAGTATCTTTTGTAACAGCTACTTCCCGGGCATTTTTCCAGAACAGCGGAATTGAAGCAAAAAAAATCAATTGCACCGCAGAAGTATAATTCAGCCATGTAAAACCGAGTGCGCACAGCCATCCTGAACCAAGCAGGATCCAGTGATAGGCAACGGCTTTTTTTCGCCCCAGGCGTACCGGCACAGATTTTTTCCCTGCCAGTCTGTCGGATTCGATGTCCCTGATATTATTAATATTAAGCACGGCTACCGAAAAGAAACC
>QIDJ01000200.1 GCA_003228395.1 Flammeovirgaceae bacterium | reverse complement strand
CGGCCAGAACCGGCTCCCTACACCTCCGGCCATTATGACAAGATAATTATTTTTATTCATATTTATTTTGTACTTTACTTAGTTTTCATTTTTGTTTACACAGAATAAAAAAAAATCTATCCATATGCACGTTTGTATGTTCAAAGGAATTAACTGTAAATTAACTTTTTCAATTTATTTTTACTAATTTCATTTGGCGCTCAAATAAATTTGTGTTTGAATTTTACAAAAATAGTTAATTAGGGAAACAACAGGAGAAGGATTGATATGTTATCGGTGCAGGAAGAAAGTGTCAATAAAAAGACCTTGAAAGAAGTTTTTGGCTATGACCAATTTCGTGGACAGCAGGAAGAAATCATAAACAATATAATGGCAGGTCACGATTCATTTGTGATTATGCCAACGGGTGCCGGAAAATCATTATGTTATCAGTTGCCTGCCATTGTGCAACAGGGTACGGCCATTATTATATCGCCGCTCATTGCCCTGATGAAAAACCAGGTGGATCAGTTGGTAGCGTTTGGCATCAACGCCCAGTTTCTCAATTCTACCCTTTCCAAGTCAGAGATGAACCGGGTAAAAAGGGACACCCTTGAGGGGCATACAAAACTCCTTTATGTTGCTCCGGAGTCACTCACCAAAGAAGACAATGTAATATTTCTGAAAAAGGCCAATATTTCATTTGTAGCTGTAGATGAAGCACACTGTATCTCCGAATGGGGCCATGATTTCAGGCCTGAATACCGGAGGATCAAGGATATTCTGGGTCAGCTTGATCACAAATTGCCAATCATTGCTCTTACCGCCACTGCAACTCCTAAAGTACAGCAGGATATTCTGAAAAACCTCGACATGTATCATGCCGACACGTACAAATCATCATTTTACAGAAACAACCTGTATTACGAGGTTAGACCCAAACAAAATGCCAAAAATCAACTGATAAGATATATCAAAGAGCATAAAAATAAATCAGGGATCATTTATTGCCTCAGCAGAAAGAAAGTAGAAGAGATCGCTAACCTGCTAAACGTAAATGATATTAAAGCGGCGCCTTATCATGCCGGCCTGGAATCTGCAGTACGCATCAAAAATCAGGACGACTTCCTTAACGAAGAAGTGGATGTGATTGTAGCAACCATTGCATTCGGAATGGGAATCGACAAGCCCGATGTGAGATTCGTGATCCATTATGATGTACCAAAATCACTGGAAGGATATTATCAGGAAACCGGTCGGGCCGGCCGTGATGGCCTTGAAGGTAACTGCATCATGTTTTACAGTCATAATGACATCCTCAAACTTGAAAAATTCCATAAAGACAAGTCCGTAACTGAACGCGAAAATGCACGTGTTCTGCTGAATGAAATGGCCTACTATGCTGAATCTTCCGTATGCCGTGTACGTCAGTTGTTGCACTATTTTGGCGAGTCGTTTGAAAAAGATTGCGGATTTTGTGATAACTGCGTAAGACCAAGAGAAAAATTTGAGGGTAAGGAATTCGTAAAGCTGGCCATACGTACAGCCGTGCAAGCTGGCCAGCGGTTTGGAATGTCGCATCTGGTAAATGTGATCAGAGGTTCGGAAAACCAATATGTTAAAAGCTACGGGCATGACAAGCTGGATGTATTCGGCAAAGGATCCGAGGAAACGGAAGAGTTCTGGAAATCCGTGCTCCGGCAGGTTCTCCTGATGGAATTCCTTAAAAAAGACATTGACCATATAGGGGTACTAAAAGTGACCGAAAAGGGCGAATTGTTTTTGAAAAAACCATTTAGCCAGCAACTTACAAAAGATCACGACTTCTCTGATTTAGGTGAAGAGGAAGAATCTGAAAAAGAAGTGCTGGTAGGAAAAGCCTATGACGAAACCCTCTTTGAGATTCTGAAAAAACTGCGAAAACAAACTGCAAGAGAAAAAGGATTGCCTCCTTACGTCATATTTCAGGATCCTTCACTTGAAGAAATGGCAACCACCTACCCTACGACCATTCAAGAACTTGAAGAAGTAATAGGTGTGGGAAAAGGCAAGGCGGCCAAGTTTGGGAAAGAATTTATAAAGACGATTGAAACGTATGTTGATGAAAACGATATCATTACAGTTTCCGATGTACGCATTAAATCAGCTGTAAACAAATCCCGGAATAAAGTATTCATCATTCAGCAAATCGATAAGATGATGGATCTTGAAGAAATTGCCGATGCCAAAAACCTTACAATGGATGACCTTCTTGAAGAAATTGAAAGCATCATATCGTCAGGTACAAAACTTAACCTGAACTATTATATCGACCAGGTAATTGATGGGGAACGGCAGGAAGACCTGTACGATTACTTTCTTAATGTTGAAACCGACAGCATTGAAGTAGCGCTGGACGACGAAGATAATATGGACTATACGGAAGAAGAAATCAGGTTAATCCGGATCAAATTTCTTTGCGAATACGGCCACTGATATACCGAAATTGCATTCCCTGTGATGCGTGAAAATCAATTTTCCAATTATTTATTTTCATAGATTATTTCACATAACTTTACGAAATATTACTACTGTTTTAATTTTTGAAAATGAATATTCTGGTTATTGGATCCGGCGGAAGAGAACATACAATGGCCTGGAAAATCCATCAAAGCAATCATTGCGAAAACCTGTATGTAGCCCCGGGTAATGCCGGCACAGCCATCGTTGCCACCAATGTTGCCATTAACGTATCTGATTTTGAAGCTATTGCCGGTTTAATCGGTGAAAAAAATATTTCTCTTGTGGTGGTGGGACCCGAAGTCCCGCTTGTAAACGGGCTGAGAGACTTTCTGCTGGAAAGAAGTGACCTAAGAGATGACCTTCTTATCGTAGGCCCCGGAAAAGCCGGAGCTATGCTGGAAGGGTCAAAGGATTTCTCTAAAAAATTTCTGGATAAATTTAGTATCCCAACCGCCTGTTCGAAGACGTTTACATCTTCCGAAATTGAAGAGGGCCTCGCATATATAAGTACCAGAACACCACCCATTGTTTTGAAAGCAGACGGACTTGCTGCCGGAAAAGGAGTGATCATTTCACCCAGCCATGAAGAGGCAAAAGAAGAGATGAAAGAATTGCTGCTCGGCAAAAAATTTGGTGATGCAAGCAGTAAGGTGCTTATCGAGGATTACCTTGACGGCATTGAGGTTTCCATTTTTATACTTACTGATGGCAAAAATTATGTGTTGTTGCCGGAAGCCAAAGATTATAAGCGGATAGGTGATGGTGACACAGGCCCCAATACCGGCGGTATGGGCGCTGTATCTCCGGTACCTTTCGTTGATGCTGTATTTATGGAAAAAGTTGAAAACCGCATAATTAAACCTACTATTGAAGGATTACAAAAAGAGGACATTCCTTATACAGGATTTATTTTTATAGGATTGATGAACGTAAACTGTGATCCGTATATTATAGAGTACAATGTAAGAATGGGTGATCCCGAAGCACATGCCGTATTACCGAGGATAAAGACCGACTTTGTAGAACTTCTCACAGCCACTGCCAAT
>QIDJ01000127.1 GCA_003228395.1 Flammeovirgaceae bacterium | reverse complement strand
AATCAGTAATGCCGATTTTATTCTGGACGGTACAATTTCAAGGTTGGGAATAAATCACTACGATCTCAAAAACATTGAAACCAACGCCCGGTTTGCATCCGAATTCTTTTCAGGTGAACTCAGTATAAACGATCCGAACCTCCGGATAAATGCCACAGGCTCGGTTGACCTGAGAAACAATATCAACAATATAAATGTGGAGGCCCGCCTCGACACCATTGTTCTGAAACCCCTTAATCTATCAGAAACGGCTGCATCGCTAAGCAGCTATATCGACATTGACATTCATGGTCTTAAAATTGACAGTATCAGGGGAGAGATGATTTTAAAAGATTTTTTTATGTCATACGACACAAACACACTTGTACTTAATGCGCTGCACCTGATTTCTGTATTTGATGAAAATTCAAGATCGTTAACATTAAATTCTGATAATATTGACATCAGCCTTACAGGTAATTACCATTATACCACCGTGTATAAGGATTTTCTAACCCTTTTACATGAATACAGACTTAATCTGGAGAATAATGCCGGGGCGTTGAATACGTATTATACAGAAAAAGAAACCGGTATTCCTGAAAGTTACGAGGTGGAACTACAAATGAATTTACAGGATATAAACCCTGTGGTACAACTGTTTTATCCATTGGTAATGTTTTCGAAAGGGATACATGTACACGGTGATTTCACACATGGTTATACCTCCATTTTAAACCTGAATACGCAGGCGGATTCCATCCGGATAGAAAATAACCTGTTTACCGGCAACCAGCTCGACATCAATGCCTCCAAGATATCCGACAGCACAAACGTTCTTGCCAGTATCTACGTATTTTCAGAAGCACAACGCTATGCCAGTAATGCCAAAACGCAAAAATTATCAGCCCAGGCAATTTGGAACAGGAATGAAATTGATTTCAATCTGACTGCAGAGCAGCAAAACCTGGGTTCATACGCCGACATCTACGGGGAAATCATCTTTCTTCCTGACCTCACGGTAATAAAATTAAACCCGTCAGACTTGCTGGCATTAAATGAAAAATGGGAAATAGTTACCAACAATGCCATTACTATTTCGGGAAAAGAAATAGGATTTCAGAATGTGGGCTTGCAAAAATCGCTTGAAAAGATCCTGCTAGACGGACGTATCACGGAAGATCCGCTTATACCCTTAACGCTCAATCTGCAAAATGTGGAGTTATCTAACTTCAATCAGATTTTTACAAAAGACCTGAAAGGATCAGGAAACGGATATCTTCAGATAAAAAACTATTATAACGACATCCTGTTTGAGACAAATCTGTTGGTAAACGACTTCCAGATCAATGATTTTCTGATAGGTGACATCTACAATAAAAGCATCTTTAACAATAATGAAAACAAATTTGACCTGGAATTTCATATATCACGGAATTCGGACAAAATCATAAATGTTTCCGGCGATTATTACCCCGGCAAAACAGAAGGACTGCATCTGAATGCCTCGCTCAATAAGGCCGATCTGAAAATCATTGAACCATTTATCGAAAATTATTTTTCACAGATTCAGGGTGTAGCGAGTGGGGATTTTACGGTTACGGGTAACCTAAGCTATCCGGTGCTGGGAGGTATTGGCAAAGTCTCTTCCGGCGGAATGAAAATCAATTACCTCAATACTTTTTACACATTCGATGCGGATATATTGCTGAATAACAATGAAATCGGGCTAAGAAATATACGAGTCAGGGATCGTGACGGAAGCATAGCCCTGTTATCCGGTGGATTTTTTCACAATGGCTTTGATAATATTGTGATGGATTTTAGCGGAAATTTCACCAATTTTATGGTACTTAATACCGCTTCTAATGACAATGAACTGTTTTATGGTACGGCCAGAGGTTCCGGTGACATTTCCATTAAAGGGCCTCCACAAAACTTATTTATTAATGTAAATGCAACCAGTTCGGCAGACACGCGGGTCTTTATTCCTCTTGGTGGCGCCACCGAAATCGACCAGGAAGAATTTATTCATTTCTTCAGTTTCACCCATGAAGATCTTGATAGCGCAGAGAATATTGAACCGGTAAGCCAAACGGTTAAGGGACTGGATTTTAAGCTTGATCTTACTGTAACCAGGGACGCCTATATTGAGTTGATATTTGACGTAACCGTTGGCGACATAATACGCGGCAGGGGAAATGGAGATTTAAACTTTCATTTTGATCCGAACGGGGATTTTACCATGTATGGTGATTATACTATTGAAGAAGGCGGCTACAACTTTACACTTTATAATATTGTAAATAAAGAATTTAATATTCTGCCAGGAAGTAAAATATCATGGTTAGGCGACCCCTATGAGGGAATTCTGGATATTGAAGCATCCTATGAGCAATACGCATCGGTAGGGCCGTTGCTCGACACACTGTACCGCAATGCACCTCAAATCCGCCGCAGATATCCCTCCAATGTAATTCTGGATTTGAAGGGACCATTACTTTCACCTGAAATCAAATTCTCTATAAATATTGAGGATTACCCGAATACTTTTTCGTACGATGGACAAATTGTTAATCTTGATACAGAATTGAGCGCTGTGCAGGCAACCTGGGCATTGAATGAACAAGAACTTCAAAAACAGGTATTCAGTCTAATTATATTGCGTCAGTTCAGTGAAAAATACATTGACACCGGAGGCACTGTTGGCCGAAGTGTAAGCGAATTTGTGTCAAACCAACTCAGCTACTGGATCAGTCAGGTGGACGAAAATTTGGAAATTGATCTTGATTTTGGCGATATTACAGATGAAACGTACAATACCTTTCAGATGAGGCTCTCCTACACTTTCCTCGAAGGCCGGCTTCGCGTTACGCGCGACGGGGGATTTACAGACCCGCAAAATCAGCAGAATATGGCCCGATTACTTGGTGACTGGTCGGTTGAATATATGCTCACGGAAAATGGCAATGTACGTGTGAAATTATTTCAGGAAACCAATTACAGTACGCTTGATAACTCCTATGTTACAGACTATACGGCTATCAAGGGTGGCGTAAGCATACTTTACACTCAAAGCTATGACGAAATAAAGGAAATATTTGATGCAGCTCGCAAAAAGCAAAAAAACAAAGAAAATGATAATATTGAAAGCGGCAAAGACAAAGTTACAAGTCAGAAAATAAAACCCGACGACTTCAAAAAACCTTTAACAAATGATAATAAGTAGTCCCGGAAAAATATGTGTTATCCTTGCCTGCGTGGCGCTGATCTGCCGGGCTGAACCGGCTTACGCTCAGGCTTCCGATACGCTTAACAGGACCAGGCTTAATACCTTTCTTATTGCGACCGGAGTTACCTATACAGCCACCTTAATCGCATTGAACAAGGTTTGGTATTCAGATTCTCCACGCGAAGATTTCCACTTTTTTAACGACAGCAAAGAATGGAAACAGATGGATAAAATCGGCCATTTTTATACGGCTTTTCATTTAAGTAATATAAGCAACAAGGCATTCAGGTGGGCCGGTGTTTCATCAAAAAAATCAGC
>QIDJ01000068.1 GCA_003228395.1 Flammeovirgaceae bacterium | reverse complement strand
GATTTATAATTGAAACCCTTGAAGATTAAATGCCTGATAAATTACCCGTTATGGAAAAAATTCGTTGTACGTGGTGTGAAGGCTTCCCGGAATACATCAACTATCACGATGAAGAATGGGGCGTCCCAGTACATGATGACAAAAAGCATTTTGAATTCCTGATTCTTGAAGGAGCTCAGGCAGGGTTAAGCTGGTCAACCATTTTAAAGCGGCGTGACGGATACCGGAATGCATTTGCCGGATTTGATGTACGGATCGTTGCAGCGTTTGATCAGAAAATTATTGACAGGCTGCTGCTCGACCCGGGAATTATCCGCAACAGGTTAAAAGTGCAATCAGCGATTACCAATGCACAACGTTTTCTTGAAGTGCAGAATGAGTTCGGATCATTTGATGCTTATATCTGGTCATTTGTGAATAACCATCCAATAGTAAACAAACGCAAATCCCTGGATGATCTGCCGGCAACAACCCCCGAATCTGACGCCCTGAGCAAGGACCTGAAAAAGCGCGGCTTCAAATTTACGGGCAGTACGATCATGTACGCGCACATGCAGGCCTGCGGACTGGTTAATGATCACGTTACGGATTGTTTTCGGTATGATGAAATCACATCGCAACAATAACCGGTTGGATTCCAATCATCCTGATAAAAAATACGTCTATATATCAGGCAAACAGAAAAATGTATATACGTATGACGTTGGGATATCGGTTTTTTGCAGTTTGTTTTGTGGCCGGATCATTAATCGCCTGTAACCAGGATGAAAACCTCGATTGTATTGACCCGGTAAAAGTTGATAAAAACGCCATCAGTTCAACAGACTTGTAATCCTATAACTGATTCACAGAAGACTTTTGTAAAATCCCGGAGCGATTTTTTATTAAAATAAATAATCATTTTATTTGATAGTAACAAATAAAAGTGTATTTTTATATCAAACACTTTAATATGTTACTAAAATCGACTCTTAATCGGATTGTAGAAGCACAGCGGATTAACCTGAACCAAAAAGATATTGGTTTAATGAGGGAGGCGTTGAAAAAGTACCCTGGTTTATCCTCGCATGCTTTAATTGTATCTGGCGTTCGTAGATGTGGTAAAAGCACACTTCTTTTTCAATTGCTGCACAGTAAATATAAAAATGCGCTCTACTTAAATTTTGAGGACCCAAGATTGTATGAATTTGATAAAAATGATTTTTTACGACTTGACTCAATTATTTCAGAATCTAACAGCAAAATTTTGTTTTTTGATGAAATACAAATCATAACGGAGTGGGAAAGATATATTCGCCAGAAACTTGACGAAGGCTTTAATGTGGTGGTGACTGGTTCAAATGCCACATTACTTAGCAGGGAACTTGGCACCCGGCTCACCGGAAGGCACATTACCAAAGAACTTTTTCCATTCTCATACCGGGAATTTTGCTCGTATAAAAAATTAAGATTTTCAGCCAAATCATTGTCCGGGTACTTAGTAACAGGCGGATTCCCTGAATATGTAAAAAGAAATGAAGATGATATACTGAGCAGTTTGTTAGAGGACATTCTTATCAGGGATATTACTGTAAGGTACGGTGTAAGGGATGTGAAAACCCTGCAACGCCTGGCGCTATACCTAATATCGAATATCGGAAATCTGATTACCGGAAATAAATTAAAAACACTGTTTGAGGTTGGTGCAACAAGCACAATCATGGAATATCTTTCTCATTTTGAATATTCATATTTGTTTCATTTTGTGCCAAAGTTTAGCTACTCATTAAGAAAACAAATGGTAAATCCGAGAAAAGTATATGCCATTGATACCGGAATGGTGAATGTCAATTCTGCTTCATTTACAGAGGATAGTGGACGGAAGTTTGAAAACCTTATTTTTTTACATTTAAGGAGAAAATATAAGGATATCTATTACTTTTCAGAGAAAGGGGAATGTGATTTTATTTCGTATGGCAGAAAGGAAATCCCTGAAATCATTCAAGTTTGTTACAATTTAAATCAGGATAATCTGGATCGTGAATTGAATGGTATTTTTGAAGCGTTGACCTTTTTCAACTTAAAAACCGGAACATTGGTTACGTTTAATCAAAAGGACCGTTTTCAAAGAAATGGTATGACCGTTCATGTTGTACCCGGATATGATTATTTGGTAAGTTGAATTCGCTATTTCAACTTCCTGTCAAAAAAATCTGCTGCAGCTTTATAGGCCCGGATCCAGGATGCATGCAGTAGAAAACCATGTACTTCATCCGGAAAGATTAACTGTTCAAACTCTACACCCTGCCTTCTGAGCGCTTCTGCAAGATCAACAGACTCGCTGAACGGGACATTCCGGTCATCATCGCCATGGATCAACAATACGGGCGATTTCCACGTATCCACATAAGCCATAGGAGAAGACTCAAATGCCAGTTCGGCTGCTTCAGCGTTTTTACCTGCATCGTAAGTGGGTACAAAATTACGGATCACAATATTCCAGTCGTGCACCCCATGGAGGTCAACTCCGGCGGCAAACAGATCGCTGGCTTTGGCCAGTCCCATGGCCGTAAGGAAGCCGCCATACGAGCCGCCCCATAACCCGATTTTATCCGGGTTTACCTCCGGCCTGCTCCGGAGATAAAGGCCTGCGCCCATCACATCGTTAAACTCACTGGCGCCGCGTGCGCCATAATTAAGCGCTTCGCGAAACTCCATGCCATACCCGATCCCGCTCCGGTAATTTACCGATAAAACCACATATCCCCTGGATGCCAGATACTGATTGAATGAATAGGCATTGTGGTAATAGCCCCGGTGGTGGAATCCCAGAAGCATTTGCCTGCGGGATCCGCCGTGGAAGAATAAAACTGCCGGATGTTTTTGACCTGGTTTGCTGTCTTCAGGAAGAAAAAGCTGGCCGTGAATTTCCATGCCGTCGGCAGCCGAAAAAATCACCTGTTGCGGCGTAACCAGATGCCTGGACGGGAACCGGTCGGGAATGGCGCCCGGGTCAAGCGGGGTGGCATGCTTTGTGCCGGATTTTAGTACAACGGCATGGGCAGGAGTGACCGGCCCGGAAGTAATGTACGCCACCGACTGATCGCCGGGTATTACCACCGGCGCCCATGCGATATTCGTACCGGTTATAATCTGCACCGGCTTACCTCCTGATACGCTGACTCTCCAGATATGCTTGCGGTCAATATCATTTTCGTTCGAATCATAAATCACAAACGTGCCGTCAGGCGATAGCGATACATTTTGCACTTCAAAAGCTCCGGGGGTCAGCATATTTACATCGCCTGTTTGGCTGTTCACAGTATATAAGTGTGTCCACCCGTCGCCCTCATAAGGGAAAACGATCCGGTTATCCATGCCCCAGAGTAGCTGATTGCCCGCTGATATGCCGCGGAAAGCGCTTCCTGTTCCCTCGCTGGCTTTCCATAACTGCCTGGATTCACCGGTTTTTACATCCGCAACATGGATAGACCAGGGCAAAGCAGACCTGCGGGGCATAAAGGGCAGGATATCGTCTTCATTCGGACGCCGGATAAAGG
>QIDJ01000272.1 GCA_003228395.1 Flammeovirgaceae bacterium | reverse complement strand
TCTGCTGTAAAAGCGCTTTTTAACATTACCGAAAGATAAAAACTGCAAGATGGAGCGCAAAGTTTTTAATAAACATTAAGACCCATACCTTTGCAAACTTGTTCGGAAAATTCAAAAAATACAAACTGTTAATATAAGCCGGCAGTAAAAAGAGTTGAATTATATGAAAAACAATACGGAAAATCCATGGAAAACCCTTTCTCAAAAACATGTGTATGAGAATCCGTGGATCAGCCTTACGGAGTACTAAGTGGTAAACCCGGGAGGTGGAAAAGGTATTTACGGAAAAGTAAGCTTTAAAAATCTGGCCATTGGCATCATTCCTCTCGATGAAAATAACAATACGTGGCTGGTGGGGCAGTACCGGTATGCATTGAATGAATATTCATGGGAAATACCGATGGGAGGCGGCCCGTTGGGCAATGATGCCCTGGAGTCGGCGAAAAGGGAACTGGAAGAAGAAACCGGCATAACCGGAACGGAGTGGGAACAAATACTCAGGATTCATACATCCAACTCGGTTACCGATGAAGAGGGCTATGTGTTTTTGGCCCGCAACCTGTCATTTGGCAAACCACGTCCCGAGCAATCGGAGAGTGATTTAAAGATCATGAAAACCTCTTTCGCGGATGCGCTCAGGATGGCAGAAAGGGGCGAAATAACCGATTCATTAAGCTTATCAGGTATTTTTAAAGTTGCCCGCCGGTTAAATATCTGACATCCGTTGCATCGTTTTAAATCCCATTACAAAAAGAATATCCTGCTTGCATATCCTGTAATGTTAAGCCAGTTGGGGCATGTGCTGGTGGGCATTGCAGACAGTGTGATGGTAGGCCGTCTTGGAGCCGAACCGCTGGCTGCGGCTGCGCTCGCCAATGTGATCTTTCACCTGCTGATGACCTTCGGCATCGGCGTTTCGTTTGCCATCACTCCGCTGGTAGCGGCAGCCGACGGCGAAAACGACATCGTAAAAAGCGCCGAAGTGCTTAAGCATGGTACGGTAATCAATTTTTTGATAAGCCTGTTGCTTGCCTTACTCGTATTTGCCGGCAGTAAAGGCCTGTACTACCTCAACCAGCCCGGGGAAGTGCTCAAACTGGCTATCCCTTACCTGGGAATTATCACCCTTTCGATCATTCCACTCATGTTGTTTCAAAGCGCCCGGCAATTTGCCGAGGGGTTATCACAAACCAGGCAGGCCATGTATATTACGGTAGGCAGTAATGTGCTGAACATCCTTCTAAACTATATCCTTATTTTCGGCAAGCTTGGTTTTCCGGCAATGGGGTTAAACGGCGCCGGATATGCCACATTGATTTCCCGGGTGTTGATGGCGCTGGCCATGTGGTTATACCTGTTGCAGTCAGGCCGGTACAAACCCTACCATGCAGCCATGAAGTATATCAGGCTGCACATGCCTATGATAAAAAAAATGCTGCGTATCGGGTTGCCGGCCGGTTTCCAGTTTTTTTTCGAAGTGGGTGCCTTTGGGTTTTCATCCATCATGATTGGCTGGCTTGGGGCCCGTTCGCTGGCAGCACATCAGATTGCACTGAACATGGCTTCCGTAAGTTATATGATGGCCACCGGGCTGGCTGCAGCGGCCACGATACGGGTAGGCAACCAGCTTGGAAAAAAAGATTATACTACTTTAAGAGCCATTGCCTTTTCGATATTCATCATGGTCATGGCATTTATGGCCGTTTTTGCCCTGATTTTTATCCTGGGGCGAAATTTTTTTCCTACCCTGTATATCAGCGACACGGAAGTTATCTCTATTGCATCGTCATTGCTGGTGATCGCAGCCTTTTTTCAGCTATCTGATGGCATACAAGTGGTTGGACTTGGTGCGCTCCGGGGGCTTGCCGATGTAAAAATCCCGACTTTTTTCACTTTTATAGCCTACTGGATCATCGGATTGCCGGTGGGTTATGTAATGGGGTTTCCCTTGGGTTTTGGGGTAGCAGGCATCTGGTACGGGCTGCTTACGGGCTTATCCGTATCGGCCGTGCTGCTGTTTATCCGGTTTCAGACTATAACGAAAAAAAAGCTTACCGGCGACACACATTAGAATATTGAATATTGTAACTGTTCAGGTAGATTTTCTTGATGAATATCCATTTCTTACCACCTGAATAGTTACGAGTTAATAATATAAAGGCTATATAAGTATCTTTGAAACCCATGGGCAAATTTTTATATCAGTTTATAGTTATTTCATACAGGCTGATTGCGTATTTCTGGTCGCTTTTTAACCACAAAGCCGGCTTGCTGGTTAAAGGCCGGAAAAACTGGCGCAGGCAGCTTCAATCAAAAATGCCCGCAACTAAAGAGAAAACCGTTTGGTTTCACTGTGCCTCGCTGGGCGAGTTCGAACAAGGCCGGCCGGTTATGGAGGCCTTAAAAAAAGAAAATTCAGGTATCTTTATCCTGCTTACTTTTTTTTCACCATCAGGGTATGAAGTGGCCAAAGCGTATCAATTCGCTGACCTGGTTTGTTATCTTCCCTGGGATTCGGAAAAAAATGCCATTACATTTTACACGTTGGCGAAACCTGACCTTGTATGTTTTGTAAAATATGAATTCTGGCACCATTTTCTGCGGCAAGCCAGTGAAGCCCGCATTCCGGTTATTCTGATTTCCGGAATTTTCAGGCCCGGCCACCTGTTTTTTAAATTCTACGGATCCTTTTACCGGAAAATGCTTTCGTATTTTGACCATTTTTTTGTGCAAAACAAGGAGTCACATGAGTTGCTTGCTGCCCGCGGTTTTTCAAATGTGACTGTAGCCGGCGATACACGGATGGACCGCGTTATAGAAATAGCCGGTCAGGCAGGCCCCATTGAAGCTGTGGAGAAATTCAAAGGAGAAAACAAGGTGCTTATTGCTGGCAGCGCCTGGCCCGACGACCTGGAAGTACTGCTGCCATTAATCAACGACGCATCGGTGGAATTAAAATATATCATTGCCCCGCATGAAATCAATACGAATACGATTGAAACATTCAGACAAAAGCTGAACATTTCCTCTTTGTTATATTCTGAATTATCGGATTTACCTGGAATTTCACTTGAAAAAGAGGCTGACGTGCTGATCATTGACAATATCGGCATGCTGGCGGCTTTGTACCGGTACGGAGATTTTGCATTTATTGGCGGTGCGTATGGCGACGGCCTCCACAATATTCTGGAAGCAGCCGTATATGGCATGCCGGTGTTTTTTGGCCATAAACACTACCGGAAGTTTCAGGAAGCGCTCGATCTAATCGAACTCAAAGGGGCATTTCCGGTGAGCAATACGGATGAATTAAAATCGATTCTTTCCGAATTACTCACCAATGAGGAAGCATACCGGTTGGCCGGCAACACCGCCAGGGAATATGTGTATGAGAACAAAGGCGCTACTCAAAAAATACTTGATTACATTTCACCGATAATTGCGTAAGGCTATGGAAGGTCTGGTATTTAAATCAACAGGGTCGTGGTATAAGGTTAAATCAGAAGCCGGACAGGATTATCATTGCCGTACACGGGGTAAACTCA
>QIDJ01000154.1 GCA_003228395.1 Flammeovirgaceae bacterium | reverse complement strand
GTTCCTTCATTGATGTTCTGCTCATTGATAGCTACCGGATTATAATAGTCAAACTGTACATTCTGATAATACCCGTCCCATCTTGTAAAGCCAGCAGGGTCAAGTCCGGAAGTATTATCATCAGCCGTTACACGAACAGGCTCGGTAGGATTATATACGGTAGCATACCGGAATATATCATTAAACCCGAAATTTGATTTTCTGTCGGTAAGCGCCAGCGTGGCACGAATGGTGAGTTTATCATTAATGGCCGTTTGTTTGATGTTGATCCGGCTGTTGATTCGCTTCGAACCGGTACCCACCTGAATACCACCTATATCGCGATAGTTGAATGACACTCTGTACGAGGTGGAGCCGGAAGTACCTGCCAAGGCCAGGTTATGAGTTTGTGATAAACCTGTTTCGGTAATCAGGTCAAACCAGTCCGTTGTGGAGCCTTTGTCGCCTGAGGGGTTATGCTCTTTGTATCCGGCAGCATCCAGTACGGGTACTGTTTTAGCAACATTTTCAAATGCTATGTAGCCGTTGTAATCAAAGGTTGCTGCACGGCTTCCGCTACCCCTTTTGGTGGTAACGATGATCACACCGTTAGATCCTCTTGTACCGTAAATTGCTGCGGCAGCCCCGTCTTTTAGTACGTCCATTGACAGAATATCCGATGGGTCCACCTGGTCAAGGCTTGTACTTAACGCGCCATCAATGATGATCAGTGGTTGCACGTTTGATCCGATGGTTGCCAACCCCCTGATACGGATGGTATAACCCGAATTAGGGTCGCCGCCGTTTGTTTTGATAATCGAAAGCCCCGGAGCTTTACCCTGCAAAAGTTGCGCAGGATCAAACACATTACCCTGGTTAAAATCTTCTTCTTTCACACTGGTAACTGCACTGGTAACTTCTTTCTTAGTCTGCGTACCATATCCGATCACCACCACTTCGTCAAGTGCCGTAATGTCGGCAGCCAGCAAAACGTCAATGGTTGATTGCGACCCAACCGTAATTTCCTGGGTTGCATAACCAATGAAGGAGAATACAAGCACAGCTTCATCTCCGGAAACAGTAACCTTATAGTTACCGTCAAAATCAGTAACCGAACCTGTAGCTGTTCCCTTTATCAAAATGTTCACACCTGGTAAGCCCTCGCCATCGTCGGAGGAGGTTACCCGTCCTGAAACTGTTCTTTCCTGTGCAACAGCCTGAAACGACCAGGCAATGGCAAGTGGAATAAACAGAATCTTAATCAATTGTTGATAGCCGTTTTTCATAAAACTACATTTTTAAGTTTAATAACAATTAATGAATGAATAATTTTTAAAGAATTTATAAATCTACGATATTAATTACACTACAATATGAATTTCTCAAGATTTTTCCTGCAACTTAAGCTCCGCTTAATCATGTATCCCGCAACAATATTTAGTTAATCCATTACTACACAACTTGCTTAAAGTCAAGTATATACTTGCAATCAAGCCTGGGTATATGATTATAAGATAAATACAAGTTATAAAAATAATTGATAAATGCAACAGGACATTCGTCAGTTTTTAGCGATTTTTAGAACGAAATCGAATCCGCAAACGATTTCGGCTTTAATTTTTTTTCCATATTTTTTAAAATACTACGTACTATCATGCGATAAAATGCTAAACCGGATGATTTATCAGACAGATAGGCGAAAGATAAAATATTTTGTACTTTTTGGAGATTAGGCTTTTTCATAAATTTATTCAGTAAAAATCGTTTGGTCTTAATAAAATGTGAATATCATCAACTACATTTGAGTTTTATGAAGAGTGGAGAAGTTACCATAAAAGATATTGCAAGGCAACTTGCTATTTCACCGTCAACGGTGTCAAGAGCGCTTAAGGACCATCCGGATATAAGCCGGAAAACCAAGAATGCCGTGGTGGAGTTGGCTACAAGGCTGGATTACCACCCCAATGCGATTGCACTTAGCCTTCGAAAAAGCCAGACTAATACCATTGGCGTAATTATACCGGAGATCGTACATTTCTTTTTTTCAACAATAATCAGTGGGATCGAAGATATTGCCTACAATGCGGGTTATAATATAATTTTGTGTCAATCCAATGAATCTTATGAAAAAGAGGTGACCGACACACGCGCGTTACTCAACAGCCGGGTTGACGGTTTTCTCGTATCTTTCTCTCGCGAAACAAAAAACTTCGATCATTTCGTTGACATACATCACAGGGGGGTCCCCATAGTTTTCTTCGACCGCATTTATGAAGATATCGGCATTTCAACCAACCGGGTGATTGTGGATGATTATGATGGCGCGAAGCTGGCCGTACAACATCTGGTTGACACCGGATGCCGCCGCATTGCACACCTCGCAGGGCCTGAAATGCTGCAGCTTAGCAAAAGCCGGTTTCAGGGATACAAAGACGTACTTGATGAAAATGGAATTTCGTTTGAACCTGATCTCGTGGTTTCTGATATAAAAGTGAAAGGAGTAGAATTTGAGGGCGGCTATGCACTTACAAAAAAACTACTCGCGCTTCCGGACCGGCCGGATGCCATATTTGCTTTCCAGGACCTGGCCGCCATCGGCGCCATCAAGGCAATAAAAGAAAGCGGCCTGCGCATTCCTGAAGACGTATCGGTAGTTGGTTTCAGCAACTGGCAGATGTCGTCTTACATTGAACCATCTCTTACTACCGTTGCCCAGCCCGGATTTCAAATGGGACAGGAAGCCACCCGTCTCTTTTTTCAGCAAATCAGACAAGACGACATTGAATCCTACACTCCGGTGACCAAAATTTTGAAAACAGAACTTATTATCCGTAATTCAACAAGAAAATGAGCATTCAATATTGTTCCTGACAAGATTGAATGATACAAAAATGGAACAATTACACACATCCTCCGGACAGGATGCTCCGCTCGAAAAACCCAGGTTATCATTCTGGCAAATATGGAACATGAGCTTTGGATTTTTAGGAATTCAGTTTGGTTTTGCACTGCAAAATGCCAACGTAAGCCGGATTTTTGAGACCCTTGGCGCTAATATTGAAGATATACCGATTTTATGGATTGCCGCCCCGGTAACCGGTCTGATTATTCAGCCGATTATCGGCCACATGAGCGACAAAACGTGGGGGCGATTCGGACGAAGAAGGCCCTATTTTCTTATCGGAGCAATCATTGCCTCCATCGCTTTATTTATCATGCCAAATTCACCCGCTTTATGGGTTGCGGCAGGTATGCTCTGGATCATGGATGCATCCATAAATATATCAATGGAGCCTTTTCGTGCATTTGTGGGTGATATGCTTCCCCCCTCTCAGCGTACCACGGGTTTTGCCATGCAAAGTTTTTTTATTGGTACCGGCGCCATTGTAGCGTCTTTTCTGCCCTATATTTTCACTAACTGGTTTGGCATTGCCAACACAGCAGAAGAAGGGGTTATACCTTTGTCAGTTAAGCTGGCATTCTATATCGGTGCCGGCATGTTTTTTATTGCTGTTCTGTGGACAGTGATCAGAACAAAAGAATATTCTCCTGAAGAACTTGAAGCATTTGACC
>QIDJ01000195.1 GCA_003228395.1 Flammeovirgaceae bacterium | reverse complement strand
TCCGGCATTAATAGCTGATTCATCATTGCCGGGGGCTCCAACAATTAGAAGCGCCCCATTGACAGCCAGAGAGGCTCCAAACTGATCACCTGCCGGAAGCGGGGTTGTTGAAACAAAAATATTTCTGATCATTCCCGTATTTTCCCATCCTGATACCGGTTTTTTATAAACAACAATGCGATTACTGCCATGAAGTCCTGAAAAAATAAGATTATTTTGAATAGCAAGCGCCGTTCCCTCCATACTGCCTGTAACACCCGAACTTAAAATAGCATCTTCGGTTTTGTCTTCCCATCCGGACAACGGTTTTTCAAACACCAAAACAGCCCCAACTTCACTTGGAGGCAGATATCCCGGAGCACCAATTGCAATATAATCCGCTGTAATATCCACACTCATACCAAAAAGGTCACCTTCCTTAGGATTGGATGAACGTAATTGGGCTACCTTATCCCAACTGATGCCATTGAACTCGAATACATAGGCAATCCCCGTGTCATCCCCAAAGACATCGCTATGTGGTACGCCCACCACCGCAAAATTGCCGTTGACCGCTACGCCTTCCCCGAAATTTTCATTGGCAGTAAGGAAAGGAGGAGGATAAATGATATCCACCTGTTCCCAGTCCTGTCCGGAGAGGTTTATGGCATAAAAGATACAAACAACCAGTAGTGTAATAATTCTTTTCATGGGATGTCTCAATTTTCAGAATTCATGATTGCCTATTAAAAGGATTGTATCATCGAAAGCTATTGGCAACCAATTATCCCCAATCTAAGGTACAATAGTGATTTATTAATTATGAATAATCTTTATGAAGGGCCAGTTTATCTTTATGAACCATACAAATTCTTTTGTAAAAAGAAATACGCTTTCGGATTTATGTGCTCGTTATCCAATTTTTATTTAATGGGTAATCAATCTCCAAATGCATGAAGCAATGCGTATCCAAAATATCTAATAAATATTATGAAACAGGCATACGTGCGGCTAATCTAAAAAACCGGCCTTTCATTCTTGACGAAGATTGTGATAATATTTGAACGCATGGGAAGGGCTTCAATCTGAAAATTTAGTAAACCGTATTCAATACGAGTTCAACTATTACTTAAATTTGGTATATGGCCAAAGGTTATGTCATTTTGCTGACGACGCTTTTGCTGATGAGTTGCCGGGTGTATTCGAACACGGGTGAGCAGGTGGAAATCGAGGGATGGATTGATTTGACTTTTAACTGAAAGTCGCTGGCGATACCCTGAAGATGTCAGAATGTCCGCGGTGATGAAGCGTCACCCCTGGCACACCGGCTGTTGCACGGCAAAATTCCGTTACCCACAGGTATTCCCCGGGGGCAGAATCAGCGAATCCGGGCGAAGCAATCGACACTGAGATATTTCGCCACTTTTCTGTAGCAGGAATGAAATAGTTTGAAATTCAGCCGTTTACAATCTTTCCGAAAATTACTGCAAATCAGAAACATGCAAGTAGCGGGGCGTTGACGACCGGTAATGTTTTTTGGATTTTACTGGAAAGATTTTTACTTTTATAAACATTTGATTTCAATCAACAAAACCCATCCTATTATGATTATCGGACTCGCAATTGCCGGATTTGTTGTCCTGGTAATGATTTTCGTGTACAACAGCATAATCCGGAAGAAAAACCAGGTGGATAATGCGTTTGGAAGCATTGATGCCATGCTGAAAAAGCGATATGATTTGATCCCCAACCTCGTGGAAACGGTGAAACAGTATATGACCCACGAAAAGGAAACGCTCAGCAAAATCACCGAACTGCGAACAAAAGCCCTGAGCGCCGGTTTGTCGGACGATGAGCGGGTAAATGTGGAAAACCAGATTGCCCAACAGGTGCGAGGCATCATGGTAGCCGTAGAAAATTACCCTGATCTGAAGGCCAATACCAATTTTCTGCAGTTACAGGGCTCCTGGAATGAGGTGGAAGAACAAATATCCGCAGCCCGGCGGTTTTATAACTCTGCGGTAACCGACTACAATGATGCCATCCAGGTATTTCCCAATAACATCATTGCCGGTAGAATGGGAATGAAGCGCAAAACCGTGTTTGAAATACCCGAAGAAGAACGTAAAAGTCCTCATGCCAAAGACCTGTTCAATAGTTGAAAAGTGAGTATATACGGTAATGGAAAAGGACTTCAAGGCTTTTTATGAGCAAAAACTGGTTCCGGACCTTCAATTGCTGGAAGCAGACCGGCTGGAGGCAGTAAGTAAGATAAAGCGGATACGCCGGATATTGTTGCCCATCGTGGCGACTGTCACCGTGGCAACTATTGCCTATTCGCTGATAAAAAACGGGGATTTATTTTTTCTGATTCCTGTCATTATTTTTATCTGGGTGCCGGCTTTCATATTCTATATCGTAAAGCGGGTAGGATACGCAAAACCTTATGAGAAAGATTTTAAGAAAAGGATCATGCCTGCCCTGGTGAGGTTTATTGACGATAGCCTCTCCTTTGATCCCGAAGGAAAAATCGACAGGGAGACTTATAATAAAAGCGGGATTTTCAGGCAAACAATTGCCCGGTATGATGGGGAAGACCTGGTGAAGGGTAAACTTGGCGCCACGGAGATACGCTTTTCAGAAATTCATACCGAATATAAAACGACAAGAAGGGAGAAAGGGCAAACGAAAACCGAATACCATACCATATTCCGGGGTGTTTTCTTTATCGCTGATTTTAATAAAAATTTTAATACCCGGCTATATGTGTTGCCGGATTTAATGGAAAACCTGTTTGGGAAATGGGGCCAGAATCTGCAGGAACTGGATAAAAGTCACGGAGAGCTGATTAAGCTGGAAGACCCCGAATTTGAAAAGGAATTTGCCATTTACGGAGATGATCAGGTGGAGGGACGTTACATTTTATCCACTTCGCTCATGCAACGGATTCTCAATTTCAGGAGGAAGACAAAGTCGTTGATTTACCTCTCATTTGTGGATTCAAAACTATATGTGGCCGTTTCCATAGCCAGGGATTTGTTTGAGGCCCGGCTTTGGAAGACGATCCTCAACTACGACTACATAAAATCAAACCTGGATTATTTTTTGCTTTTTACCGGCATCGTAGAAGACCTGAACCTCAACCGGCGCATATGGACGAAGCAGTAAGCTGAAATGCCAGCCCCATCCCTGCGTCATTATTCATGTCACTAATATTAATCCGGGTTAAAAAGTGCAAAAAGCGATCTTTGCCTACCAAGACAGAAAACGATGTTAACTGCCACTTCGGAAAATATGTATCTCTCGTATTTCATTGGATTGAAATGCAAAATCTATTTTTACTAATTTTCATAAATCATACACTCGGGTTTTCCTCAATGAGGCACCCAACACCCATTCCAGTTGCTTTTAAGCAACTGGCTATAAGAAATACAATATTATTTGGCTTTAGCCTCATTTTATTTTCCTTCTCAGTACGATCAGTCTTACATTGAAGATATTTCCGTTGAATTGCTTTGTCGTAAGGATACCTGATCGTAGTGGCACCCTATTCCCTATTTGATGTGGCTAAAGCCGGATTTGGTTTTGTTTTTTCAATCCATCCCGTAAAC
>QIDJ01000315.1 GCA_003228395.1 Flammeovirgaceae bacterium | reverse complement strand
TACGTCCGTTTCATATGCACAGGTACTGAAACCGGCAACCTGGACGTACAACCAGTCAGCCACGCAGATAAAGCCAGGTGATGATGTAGAACTGATATTCAACGCTACTATCGATAAAGACTGGTATCTGTACTCCTCTGACTTTGATCCGGATCTCGGACCCATGGTTACTGAATTTAACTTCGAACCGGATGATAGTTATGAACTCGTGGGTGGTATCCGTGCCATCAATCCAAAAAAGAGTTACGATGAGATATTTGAAGGCGACTATACGTATTTCAGAGGTAAAGGGGAATTCCGGCAAACTATAAAGGTTCTGGAAGAAAACCTGCGGTTTTCGGGAAATTATGCGTACCAGGTTTGCACAGATATTGATGGAAAGTGCATTCCCTTTGACGCGGACTTTTCAGATGCCGATTTCAACATTAAAGTTCTTCCGTCTGGGGATTCCAGACCAGTAATTGTGAAGAAAGAGACTAATGAAATCCTTAAATCTTCAGCTTCAAATCCTTTTAAAACTACTTCTTCAGCTTCCGTGGTACCAAATCAGGGAATTCTGCACCCGGCCACATGGAACAGCACACTGGTGCCCGGGGATTATAAGCCCGGAGATGAAATTGAAGTGGTATTTACGGTTGCTATTGAAGACAATTGGTATTTATATTCTTCCGATTTCGATCCGGAAGTCGGGCCGATGGTTACCAAGTTTTATTTTGAAACGAACGAAACATATAAACTTCTCGGTGAAATTGAAGCCATTAATCCAAAGAAGAAGTACGACGAAATATTTGAAGGAGAATACACCTACTTCCGGGAAAAGGGTGAGTTCAGGCAAAAAATAAAAATACTTCAGGTGCCACTGAGAGTTGCCGGTTCGTATGCGTACCAGGTATGCACCGATATTGATGGCAAATGTATTCCGTTTGATGAAGACTTTGCGGTTGGCAGCGCTGTTGAATCGGTCCGGTCAAAAACAGAAGATCGTGTTATTGAAGCAAGCCTGATTGATGAAAACAAGCCTGAGAACAAATCCGTGCTGGGCTTCATGATCTTTGCATTTATTTCGGGATTAGTGGCGCTGCTTACACCCTGCGTATTCCCGATGATCCCAATGACGGTTACTTTCTTTCTGAAAGAAGACGAAGCCGTGAAAGGACAGGGTGTAAAAAAGGGCGTCATTTTCGGTATCTCCATTATTCTGATATTTACTATTCTGGGTCTGCTGGTTGCTTTTTTGTTCGGAGCCGAAACGCTCAATCAGATGGCTACGCACTGGCTGCCCAATGTTTTCGTATTTCTTGTCTTTGTTATTTTTGCCCTCTCCTTTCTGGGCATGTTTGAGATCACGCTGCCCAGTTCATGGGTAAACAAACTGGACAGTAAAGCCGATAAGGGAGGGTTAGGCGGTGTGTTTTTCATGGCAGCCACCCTGGCGCTGGTGTCTTTTTCCTGCACCTTCCCGATTGTAGGGAGTGTGCTCGTACTTTCCACCCAGGGGCAGTTTATCAAACCGGTGCTGGGCATGTTTGCTTTTTCACTGGCTTTTGCAATGCCTTTTACGCTGTTTGCCATTTTCCCGGAGTGGTTACGAAACATGCCCAAATCGGGTGGATGGCTGAATTCGGTGAAAGTTGTACTCGGGTTTCTCGAACTCGCGCTGGGTCTGAAATTTCTGAGCGTGGCCGACCAGGCCTATCACTGGAACCTGCTCGACAGGGAGGTATATCTTGCCCTGTGGATAGTGATATTTACGCTCATGGGCTTTTACCTGCTGGGAAAAATCAGATTACCTCACGATAGTAAAACAGAGTCAGTCAGTATCCCCAGGCTTCTTTTGTCAATTGGCACTTTCGCCTTTGTGATTTATCTGATTCCGGGCCTGTGGGGGGCGCCGCTAAAAGCGCTTGCCGGCTACCTGCCTCCTATGACCACCCATGATTTCAACCTTGTGCAGTTAATGGAAAATCGGGGTAAATCCGGATATGGGTTTGCTGAAAATGATGGGCTGTGCGAAGATCCGAAATATGCCAATTTCCTTGAATTTCCACACGGCATCCAGGGATATTTTGATTTTAATCAGGCCATTTCCTGTGCCCGTGAGCAAAACAAACCATTATTTATCGACTTTACAGGCCATGGCTGTGTAAACTGCCGCGAAATGGAAGCCCGCGTCTGGTCGGACCCGAGGGTACTGCGAAGGCTGAAAAATGATTTCGTAATGGTAGCCCTGTATGTGGACGATAAAACGAAATTACCCGAATCGCAATGGTACACCTCTTCGTATGACAGCAAAGTGAAAAAGACGATCGGAAAACAAAATGCGGATTTTCAGATCACCCGGTATCAAAACAATGCGCAACCTTTCTATATTATTCTGGATCAGAATGAGCAATTGCTTGCCGCTCCACATGCCTATAATCTTAATATTGAAGATTTTACAACATTTCTTGATGCAGCCAAAGAGGAGTACTATAAACGTGAAAGCCTGGCCAGGAAATAATAGTTGTTCCAGGTAGTTTATTTGTTATCTGAATAAGTAACGGGCTGGGTCCATGCCACTTCAAAATCTTCTTCCTGATACGGGTTGGCTTTCAACTTGTTGGAAATAATTTTTACGCGCACAAAAAGAAGGTCATTGCTTACCAAGAAAGTAGCAGTAGCCCCCATTTCCGTTTTTAAAATATCAGAATCCGGTTTGCCGTTTTCCACGCCGATAAACTGTATTTCGTATGCCACACCTGGCTGGGCGTCCACATGTATCTCCAGCTCATTGGCAATAAATTGAATATGCGTAAGCGCTACTCCTGTGGTTGCATAAAACCGCCCTTTTTCCATCGCATCAATCAGCGTGCCTGAAGCCAATGAATCTGCCTGAACCATTACCCAGCCCCGCCCGGCATTGCTGTACTCGTTCCCGAATAAATGGTATTTGTGGCTGTCGTCGGTGGCAATTCCGTAGATCAATGGTTTGCCGCTTTTTACGTAAGCGATATTAATCAGGTCCCACATCTCTTCCGTTCCGAGATGTATGGAGTCACCATAGTTATTGACTTTTGGATGTCCATTGAAAATTTCGAAAAACCGCTCGCCTTTCAATTCTATCATATCCTGCAGGGTTACGGCATAATAAAAGTTCGGGTGATTGATGTGCACGATCATCGGATTGCCTGTTTCTGCCTTCTGCTTATTAACGGCATCTATATTATTCTGAAGCACCTCAACCACACTGCCCCCACCCTGCGGTTCAATCAATTCCCGTATGTTTGTCGCATTCAAATGAAGCGGATTGCCCTCAAAAGAATCCGTTATTTCTTCCGACTGAATGATCAGGAATTTATCCTTTTCTTCAAATAGCGGTTTATATTCGCCAAAAGTTTTGAGTTTTACACTTATTCTGCCTGTGTCTTCCCGGTATTCAACCCAATCAGTCCCGTACCTTTCAAGATATGTATCAAATGCATTTTTATATATAAATCCTTTCGGAATCAGCTTCCATTTTTCGCCCTGTGCCAGTACATTATGATCAGAAAGTGCAACAAAATCATATCCGCTGGATTTGTACCAGTCCATGATCATTTCAGGAAATTCATCCCCGTCGCTCC
>QIDJ01000052.1 GCA_003228395.1 Flammeovirgaceae bacterium | reverse complement strand
TGCTGCCGACTGGCATCATCCTTACCAGTTGTAAAGTAACGGCAGAAAAGGATACTGAGTATGTAGAGTACATAAACGCCTGGAAGAAAATCAGGTACGAGGCGCTCACCGACGAAGATGGATACCTGGCGCTGACCGGGTTGTACTGGCTTAACCCCGGTGAAAATACATACGATTCCTATACAAAATATTATAGGGATTACCATTGATCAGTCATCAGCCGGTATGTTGTCATTTGAAATAGATGGAAAAATCTATACACTGGATGTACTGGATGGGGGAGAGGAAGCGTTTTTTGTTATATTTGGCGACCGGACTAATGGCGAAACCACGTATGGTGCAGGCAGGTATATGTATCCGGAAAAACCGGGAAAAGATAATAAAGTAATTCTCGATTTCAATAAGGCCTTTAATCCGCCATGCGCATTTACCGAATATGCCACATGCCCGCTGCCTCCGCCCCAAAATATCCTGGACATCCGGATAACAGCCGGTGAGAAAGCCTATGATGGCGGTCCACACGCCAGGCCATGACTATTGTCGGTTTCCGGTTAAACCTGACACCTTTGTAATGCTAATCACCAATGTAAAGAATAAATTTAAATACCTTTGCCGTTTCATAAATACTCATGGACATCCGTAAATTTATCCCCATCCTCCAATGGCTTCCGGCATACTCAATAAAAGACCTGAAGGGTGACCTGCCGGCAGGACTGACAGTGGGCGTGATGCTGATACCCCAGGGTATGGCGTATGCCATGCTGGCAGGCTTGCCTCCGGTGTATGGATTGTATGCAGCAACCATTCCCTTATTAGTATATGCCATATTTGGTACGTCAAGGCAGCTTGCCGTGGGTCCTGTGGCCATGGTTTCACTGCTGGTGGCAACCGGTGTGGGGGCATTAGCCGATCCCGATTCCGCCGGGTTTGTACAGTATGCCATACTACTGGCATTTATGGTGGGCCTTATTCAGTTCCTGATGGGGGCATTCAGGATGGGGTTTCTGGTAAATTTTTTGTCACATCCGGTTATTTCAGGATTCACTTCTGCCGCAGCGCTGATCATCGGGTTAAGCCAGTTGAAGCACCTGTTTGGGTTTGATATTCCGCGAAGCCATCTGATTCATGAAATCATAGGGAATGCCGTAACGCACAGCAATGAGGTACATCCTGCTACATTGATTCTTGGCCTGGGAGGCATTGCGGTCATTATGGGGTTAAGAAAGTTAAACAAAACCATACCGGGTTCGCTGGTGGCTGTGATTGCCGGAATACTGGCAGTTGTTCTTTTCAGTTTGGATGATAAAGGGTTGAAAATAGTACAGGGTATTCCCGTGGGATTTCCAGCGCTGTCATTGCCGTTATTTAACATTAATGATTTGCAGGAGTTGCTTCCTGTGGCGCTTACGATCGCCCTCATCGGATTTGTAGAATCCATTGCTGTGGCCAAGGCGATGCAGGCAAGGCACAAGGACTATGAGGTGGACTCCAGTCAGGAACTGATCGGCCTGGGGCTTGCCAATATCGGCGGATCGTTTTTTCAGTCTTTTCCGGTTACCGGGGGTTTTTCCAGGACGGCGGTGAATGATCAGGCAGGATCGCGTACGGGCATGGCTTCTGTCATAAGCGCAATATTGATTATCCTGACCCTGTTATTTCTCACGCCGCTATTTTACTTTCTTCCGAAGGCCATACTTGCTTCTGTGATCATGGTGGCTGTATTCGGTTTGATTAATGTAAAAGAAGCCGTGTATTTGTGGAAAGCCGACCGCAGGGATTTTATCATGCTGCTGGTTACGTTTTTGGCGACGCTAACGTTAGGCATTGAGCAGGGGATCGCTTTTGGCATACTGCTTTCGCTGGCATTTGTGATATATAAAAGCGCCTATCCGCATATTGCGCAATTGGGAAGGATGCCCGGCACCCGTGAATATCGAAATATCGTCCGGTTTCAGGATGCCGCCGAACGTGAAGATATTCTGATCATCCGCTTCGACGCCCAGCTATATTTTGCCAATACAGCATATTTCAAGGAAAAAATACAGAAAATGGAAGCAGAAAAAGGGAATAAACTAAAAGCCGTTATATTGGTTGGTACGGCTATAAATTCGCTTGATTCCAGTGCGGTGCACGTACTCAGGGACATTGTAGAAGACTATAATACCCGGAATATTTCATTTTTGGTTACAGGGATAAAAGGGCCTGTACGCGATATCATGTGCCGGTGCGGGTTGATGGAATGTATTGGAGCACAAAACTTTTATATGGGTGTGCATGAAGCGGTAGAAGCCTTAGACAAAATAAACAACGGGGAAAACGAAGCAGAAGCGGCAAGGCAAAAAATGGCAACGCAAACAAATATCGCCAAGCCGGGTATTCGCTGAATAAGATGAATATCAACGTTTTTATCGGTATGTGACCAATATTACACAAGCATTCAGAGGGTATTATTACATTTGCACGTTTATTTGTGTACATTTATTTTAAACGATTAATAAGTACTATTTAAGCATTTGATCGTTTTCGCATTTAATCATTTCAACAAAATAATACCAAACCCTAATTATAAATAATTGAAGATGTACAAAGAAATAAGCTTGCGTGATTTTAAAGAACAATTAAAGCAGGAGGATACCGTTATTATTGATGTCAGGTCGCCGCAGGAAGTAGCCGGAGGGATGATACCCGGGGCCATTAATATCAATTTATTTGATCCGCGTTTTATGGATCATCTCGGCGCGCTTGACAGGAATAAAACGTATTTTATGGTGTGTGTAAGTGGCAACCGGAGCGGAAGCGCTGCAGGATGCATGGTACATCTTGGATTTGAAAAGGTGTACAACTTCATAGATGGTATGATGTCATGGGATGGTAAATTCGAGGCGCCATTGCAAAAAGCTGTTAATCAATAACCTATGGGCCTTTTTGAAGTATTCGGTTTTGGAAAGAAAAAGAAACGGTTAGCAGGGTTGCTTGATAGGAAAGCGCTGATTATTGATGTGCGTACGGTACCGGAATACCATGCCGGCCACGTTCCTGCCTCCATCAATATACCACTGCATACGCTGGATTCGCATATTAAGAAAATATTGAAAACGAAAAGGCCGGTTATCACATGCTGCCGCACGGGACGTCGCAGCGGAATTGCGGCCACTTCGCTGAAACGTAAGGGTATTGATTCGGAAAACGGTGGAAACTGGAAATCGCTGAACAAATTGGTACTGGCAAACAAAATGGAACTTTAGCTAATGGCTGGATATTAATCTGACGGCATGCGATAGTTTCACATTATTTTATTCAACTTAAAAAATTACGTCCTTTAGAAGTAGAATTTTACTTAGCAACATCTGCAAATGACTCTTCCAGCCTTGCAGCCCTGAACCCGGAGTTGATAAGTATTTCCAATGCCTGATCTGCAAACGTACAGAAAGGACCCCTGCAATACGTGATGATATATTTATCTTTCGGAAGCCGGTTAAGATTAGATATAAGCCGGGGCACCGGTATATTTATCGCCTCGTCGAAATGTCCATTTTCAAATTCTTCAGTCGGTCTTACGTCCACCAGCAAGTATGGTTTGTATTTTATAAGTTTGTTCAGTGACACCAC